>JAIRZW010000067.1 GCA_031267015.1 Heliobacteriaceae bacterium
CGGTTATTACGCACATTGACTTTGACCACACCGAGCGCCTTGGCTCCACACTTGAAGAAATCACAGCCGAAAAAGAAGGAATAATTAAGCCGGGTTGTCCGGTTATAAGACTTGTTCCCTCCCCCTACGGGGGAGGGCTAGGGAGAGGGGGCAAACTTGTTGACCGCCACCTCACCCCAACCCTCTCCTCACAGGAGAGGGAGTATTCACTGAAAGGCCTTTTTCAGCGTGAAAACACAGCGCTTGCGCTTGAGGTAATAAAATTACTTTATCCTGAGTTGCCGCAGGAGGTTATTGATGAAGGGCTTAAAAATGTCCGGCATCCTGCGCGGTTTCAGGTGGTGAACGACAACTTGATTGTGGACGCTGCGCACAACCCGAACGGAATCGCAGCATTACGCGAAAGCCTTGATTTTTACTACCCTGAGCAGCCGCGCCGGTTTGTGTTCGGCTGTCTGCAAAATAAAGATTATGAAAAAATGGTTCAAACACTTTTCCGGCCCGAAGACGATATTTATTTTGTGGATTTTAAAAACTCCCATAAATTTGAAGGCAAAAGATTCAGGTCGCTCAACGACCTTCCGCAAGACAACCGGTTAACAATCGTTTGCGGCTCAATCTACATGATTTCCGAAATCATACCCCGTAAACTACTTCTTGCTTAGCAATTTCACCTGCTTCAAATTTTGTGCAGGAGTTCCAAATCAGCGTCGGTTTTGATTTGTTCATATATTGGCTCGGGTAATCGTTGCTGCACGTGCCTTTAAGCATGTTTGTCGAGCCGTCGTGGCTGGAACTGAAATACGCGCATGAGCTGCATATTTTCAGCGTAAACCCGTAAGTTTGCAGTTTTAATTTAAGCTCGTCCAGCGCGTCAACCATTCTTATATGTTTGTCTGTGATATATTTTTTGTCTTTATACGTAAACCGGACTTTTGCCAGCCCGCTTTCCGAGATGAATTCCAGTCTGCACGGGCGTTCTTTGCCGGCAGACATTACAATCGCGTCGATTGCGAGTTTTTCTGTGTCAAGGTCTTCGCGGTGTTTGATTTTATTTTTCACAAACCTCACCGGCGGAAGATTCTTGATTATGTGGCCCAGCGAGTACGCAGGGTACAGCAGCAGCAGAATTGTTTCTCTGAAAGTCAGCTTGGAATTTATCAGGCTCAGCCCGAATCCCACAGCCAAAATCAGGGCTGTGAACACGACTACTTTAAAGTCAACCACAAAATAATAATTGTATGAATGCCGCATTAAGAGAATATAAATAAACGCCAAAAGCCAGATATTCGGATACAGAAGCGACAGGGTGTGCTCTGTAAAAACAAAGTTTTTTGACCAGATTTTGGTGAAACAGTTTTTGAACAGGTTGAGTCTTGCAGTAAGCCGCGGCTTTTTAAACTCATAATTTGCAGTGTCCACAAATGTTTTTATATTAGGGTTATACGTGCACGGGAAGCCGATTTTGGACAGCAGAAGACTGTACTTTAATTCAGAGTTAATATCTTTAAAATCAACAGTTGTAATCTTGTCCACAATGTCTTTTTTTATAATGAAAACGCCCGAATCAGCCTGTGCCGCAAGCCCGAACAGCGAGCGCGCTTTTCTGATAAAATTCATGTGGTATTTTTGGTAAGCTGCTTTGATTTGGTCAATAGGGCCTAAATTTCCGGTTATCATAAGAGTTTCGCCGCTGACTGCACTGCTTTGGGTTAGCGCGGCATTTGCAGTTGACAGAAAATCAGCCGGAATGCTTCTGTCTGCGTCGATAAACACATAAGAATCAATGGTCTGGTCGCGCGTAAGCCGCTCAAGAAGGGCAGAAACCGCATGGTCTTTGCCGACAGTGCCGCCGTCTTTGATGTTGACTACGTTTACAAAAGAATTCTGCTCAAAAATCTCCTCGGAGCCGTCAATGCAGTTGTCGAGGATTGCAAACGTTCTGAATGCGTCAACCGGATAATCCTGCATTTTCAATTCATTAACAAGGGCTTCAAGTGTTTGTTTATTGTTGTGCGCGTAAATTATGACCGCGAAATTATCTTTGTCCTCATGCATTGCATAGCGTTTTTCGATTCGGAATTTGGCGTCGTTAAGGTTTCTTATCGCAAGCACCAAGAAATAGACCGAATACGCGGCTGCATAAAAATATAAGATATTTAACACATATTCCATTGCTTCCATTGATTTTATTATACCACAAAAAATAAAATACTTGACAAACGCGAAGATTGCTTATACAATAACAGGTAGTTACATTTCTTAAAGGAGGAAAGTATGAGAAAGGGTTTCACGTTGGCGGAAGTTTTAATTACTTTAGGGATTATCGGAGTGGTAGCGGCTCTTACCATGCCGTCGCTTATTGCAAAATATAAGGAAAAAGTTACGTTTACAAAATTGAAAAAATTGTATTCAATTATGTCCCAAGCGTATTTTCAGGCAAGAGAAGAACATGGCAACGTGTCTGCCTGGTGTGAAGGTCTGAGATTGGAATCCTCAGTAAGCGGCGAATGCCAAATAAAGACACATGACATAATGATACCGTATCTTAAAGTATTAAAGGATTGTAAACTGGACGGCGGTTGTTTTAGTAATGAAGCAATAAAAAATCCTGACGGAAGCATTTTTGGTTCCGATTCCGGTCAGAGTTATGGTATTCCAAATTACAGATGGTCAACATTAGTATTAGCGGATGGCACATTGCTCTTATTTCAATATACAAGTTCAGAGCGTATAGGTGTCTATACTGATATAGACGGGCCTGACAGAGGCCCGAACCAGTACGGCAGAGATGACGGCAAGACTAAATGTAAATAAGCCTAAACCAAAGCCGCGACTTTTTGAGCATTTGCAAGAGCGATTTCAACGAGGCTTCTGCAAGTTGCCATCATAGAGATTTCAGATTCGGCTTTGTTTACGCACGAACCTACGCCGATTGCGCTTGCGCCTGCTGCGAATGCAAATCCCGCAGTTGTCGGATTGATTGAGGACGCTGTCATAATCGGGATTTCAACGTTTCTTGAAATCTCAACAGTGTTAGCGATTGTTAATTGCGCTCTTGCAATTAAGCCTCTTACGCCTTCGGACTGCTCTGATGAGAAATAGCCTTCTGTCTGGATTAAGTCAACGCCTGCTTTTTCAAGTCTGCGCGCAAGCTTAATCTGCTCAGCCACAGGTAATTCACCCGGAATAGTTACGCTAAAAAATACTTCGCGTCCGTTTAATAATTCGTAAGTTTTTGACACTTTCTCAAGCACATCATCAGCGCTGAAAGTCATTCCTTTTTTGTAAAGCGCATCAAAGTTGCCCAATTCAATCGCGTCTGCGCCGAGTTCAACTGCTCTTACGAGTTCTTGCGGCTCGATTGACGAAACAAACATTGGCATGTCTGTCATTTTGCGCACTTCACGTACAATTTCTTCGTTTGCGCAGATGTCCACGGCGCTTGCGCCTGAGTTTTGCGCAGCCATGACTACTTTTTTAATGTTTACGATATCAAAATTATCAATTCCCGCGATAATTTTCACTGCTCTTTTTTCTTTTAAATGTTGTTTAAATGTTTCAATTCTGTTCATTGCGTTTCTCCTTCTTCTGTTTAATTATACATTAAAATTGTAATAATTGCAATAACTAACCTTAACAAAAGTTTACAGAGGATGAAAACACGCGTAATAACGCGATAATAAGAGTATGTTAAAAAGAATAATGTTGTTAATATTTATATGTATTTGTCTGCCTGCAGCGGCGCTTGAGCCGGATGAGGCGCTGAATATAAGCCTTTATGAGCGGATTAATCCTGCGATTGTCGCGATTGACGCGCAGATTCCCGACGGGTTTTCAGCGGGAACCGGATGTGTGATTAAGTCAAACGGGCTTATTCTGACGGGCTCACACGTTGTTGACGGCGCCAAAAACATTGAGGTCAAAACCCATAACGGCCAAGTTTATAAGGCCGAAGTATTCGCGCAAATGGGCAAGAGCAAAGACCTCGCAATCCTGAAGATTAAACCTAAGGACGAACTTCAAACCATTGCGTTCGGGGATTCCGGCAATGTCAAGGTCGGGCAGAGAGTGCTTGCAATCGGCAACCCGTTTGGTTTTTCAGGAACTCTGACTCAGG
>JAIRZW010000094.1 GCA_031267015.1 Heliobacteriaceae bacterium
AATAGAAAATCAACTATATTCTGCCGTAAATGTCCTCGTATCGGATTATGTCTTCTTCGTCAAGAATGCTGCCGCGCTGGACTTCAATAATTTCAATATCTTCTTCAAACGGATTTTGCAATGAATGCTTTGCTTTTACAGGGATATCAATACTCTGGTCAGGCGCCAGAATGTGTTCTTTGCCTTCCAAAATAACCTTTGCAGTGCCCGAAATCACGACCCAGTGTTCGCTGCGGTGGTTGTGGGATTGCAAAGAAAGCTTTTGGCCCGGGTTTACACGGATAATCTTTACCGAAAACCCTTTGCCCTGTGCGATTACAGTATAGAAACCCCACGGCCTGGTTTCGCGTTTATTTAGAATTACTTCGCTCATGATTCTCATTATATACCAAACATTTTAAAAATTCACCGGCGGCTTTTTCAGGCGAAGGGGCGTTGATTATGGCGCGTACAACAGCGATTCTGCGCGCGCCGGCTTCAATAACCTCATGTACGTTGATTAAATGGATTCCGCCGATTGCAAACGCCGGAATGTCTATGTTTTCGCTGACCCACTTTACGTATTCCAAGCCCACAGACTGCCTTCCGGGCTTTGTCGGGGTGGTGAACACAGGCCCGGCGCCGATATAATCCGCTCCGTCCATGACTGCTTTCAAAGCCTGCTCCGGAGCATGGGTTGAAACCCCGATGACGGCATTATTTCCGAGAATTTTTCTTGCAAGGGGGGCCGGAATATCGTCCTGGCCGAGGTGAACCCCGTCGGCTTCCAGAATATACGCGATATCCACACGGTCGTTCACAATAAAAAGCGCGTTATATTCCGCACACAGCAGCTTAATCTTGCGCCCGAGTTCAATAATCCTGTTTGCGCTTGCGTTCTTTTCGCGCAACTGAACCATGTCAACTCCGCCCTTGAGCGCGGACGCGACCGCGTCCAGAAACTCGTCGTCGCTGTTGAATTGGTCGGAATTCGTTACCAGATAAAGGTGTCCGGAAAAAAGCCCTTTGTCGGATTTTAGCTTTTCCCACATGGTTTTTTCGAGCGTGTAGGTTTTGTAGCGAAGATTTTCGATATCCGCGCACGAATATTCCTCAAGCACGCGCAGCACCTGCTGAAGCCGTTTCATATTCGCCTTAAAAATCGTTTCAATCCCGGCGCGTTTGTCAGGGTTTTGGATAGCTGTGCCAACGTCGTTTTCAGTGTCGCGTGCGGCAAGCAGCCTGTCGTAATCCCCTTCCTGCAAGGAGTTTAGCTTATGGCGGATGTATTTTAGTTCTTTTGAAATTTCCGCGTCGTTAAGCACAAAGCGCGAAATCTCCTCAAGCACACGCAGCGCCTCGGTTCCTCTGTTTAAATTAGCGTCAATAATCCGTTTCATGTGATTATTATACAACAAAATTGCACATCTATTCATCCGGACTGATTTGCCGTTTCAGATAATCCATTTTTTTGAATCGAACCGCAGGTCAGAAACATTCATTTTTAAAGATTTTAAATACGGTTTAAATTTTTCCAGAAGCTGAAATTTCATCAGCATTAATTCCTGCGCCACGATTGAGTTTTCGCATGCGATTACCATAACCCCGTTGCCCATGAGCGAATACGGACGCGATTTTTGCGCAAATTTTTTGCCTGCGATTTTGCTCCAGAACTTACAGAGGTTGCTGCGCGTTAACGCTTTTTTAACCTCTTTTTTTTCAAGCATTTGAGCGATTAGCTCGGAAGCTTCCGTAAAATCTGTGTACTTAAATTTTTTCATGTTAAAATAATTTAATAATGGATTACTCTGAGATACATAATACCATAAAGTCCGCAAAAAATATATTGCTGATTTCCCACGTAAATCCCGACGGCGACACGCTCGGCTCTATGTGCGCGCTGTATTGCGCAATTGAAGAAACTTTTAAGAAAAAATGCGATATGATGCTTTTGTCAAAGGTTCCGGCTGTGTACGAGTTTCTGCCGAATATTGATAAGGCAAAAAATATTGAAGATTTTGACAAATCGCGTGTTTATGACTTGGCAATAACCCTTGATGTGGCGGCTTTGGACAGGATTTGCAGCGGTGAAATCTTTTTCGAAAAAGCCTTAAAAACAATAAACATCGACCACCACCAGACCACTAAGAATTACGCAGACATCAACATAATCGACCCGGACGCAAGTTCCACGGGCGAAGTTGTGTACGGGATTATGAAAACGCTGGATTGGAAAATGAATGCGGACATTGCGGTTAATCTCTACACGGCAATCCTGACCGATACAGGTTCGTTCAGATTTGACAATACAAAGCCTTCGACCTTTGAGATTGCGGCTGAACTTGTTCGCGCCGGTGCTAATCCGCCGGAGATTTACAAAAATGTTTACGAATCCGATTCCAGGACAATCGTGCTGTTTCAGGCGCACTGCATAAGTAAGTCAAAGTTTCTTGAAGACGATAAAATCGCGTACACAATCGTCTACAAAAAAGACATGGAAAAATTTAACGCCGGCGACGACGCAATGGAAGGGATGACCGAAAAGCTGCGTGCGATTGTGACAACAAGGATTGCGTTTGTGGTCAAAGAAATGAAGTCCGGCGGCTCAAAGGTTTCCATGAGGAGCAAATTTGCCGACGCTGCGCAAATTTGTGCGGTTTTCTCAGGCGGAGGACATAAATTCGCCGCAGGATGCACAATCAAAGCCGCGCCCGAACAAGCTGCAAAACTGATTCTGGAAGAAATCAAAAAAATTAAAGAATTATGAAAAAAAACATCATACTCGGAATAAGAAAACTAATCCGCTCCGTAATTCAAGACGATTTTTACGGTATGGCGGCGGAAATGGGCTTTATGCTCGTAATAGGGATTTTTCCGTTTATGCTGTTTTTAATGGCGGTTTTCGGGTGGATGGGCAACAAATCTTTCATGGACCCGATTTTAAAGTTTCTTTCGGCATTCATGCCGGAGCAGTCAATAGACTTAATTCGCACGGTGCTGTCAGAAGTCATGATATTCAATCAGGGCGAGCTTATGGCAGCAATCGGCCTTGCTATAACGCTTGTTTTGTCAACGAACGCCATGGCGGTTGTATTAAAAGGTTTGAACCGGGCTTACAAGGTTGACGAAACCAGAAACTTCGTTTACACAAGGGTCCTGTCGCTGGTCATGCTTA
>JAIRZW010000026.1 GCA_031267015.1 Heliobacteriaceae bacterium
GCACTGCTCAGTTTTTATAACAATATAAATAAAAAATACCCTGATTTAGATTTGAACTATCCTGTTTGGGGTAATTTTTCAGAAGAACGGATTAAACGTGGAGACTGGGTTTGGCCTGACCGCTACTATTTTAGCAACCCAACCGGGCCTGACAGAAGACCTGCCGCACTGTATGCCGTGGGCTATACGCGCGGCGGATACGGCCAAAGCGCAGATTTATATAAAAAGATAATTGATTACATAGACAAAAACGGTCTGGAAATATGCGGAGACACTTACGAAGAATATCCTTTGAATGAAGTCATCGTTTCCGATGATACAAACTATTTGATACGAGTGATGATTAGCGTGCGTAAAAAAAATCCGCCTAATTCGACTCCTGTTGTTTAATGCCTTCGCCCAAAAGCGCGAATGAGCCGGTAGTTACGACTTCTTCACCAAGTTTTACACCGGAAAGAATTTCGGAATATTTTTCATTTTTTCTTCCGATAGTAACTTTGCGCTCCTCGTATGTGTGCGGCTTGACTTTAACATAAACAAAATAATAGTCGCCGTATTTTTCCACGGCATCGTTCGGCATTGCCAAAACCCGCGCCGAGCCGGTGGTTACGAACATCTCCGCGTACATGTTAGGCTTGATTGAAAAATCAGGGTTCGGGATATCTGCGCGGACTTCAAGGGTTTTGGTTACACTGTCTAGAATCGGCGAAACATAGGACAAAACGCCTTTAACAGACTTATTTTTCGTATCCTCAATGGCTCCGGCAACCTCCTGACCCACGCTCAGGCTCTGCGAATCCTTTTCAAACGCATAGCCCGTAAGCCAAATAGTTGAAAGGTCCGCAAGGTTAAATAATTCTCGGTTTTTTTCGACAATTTCACCGGGATTGACTTTACGCTCAAGCAAAATCCCGTTTTTGTTCGCTCGAAGCGTTACAAACGGATAAATCCGGCGGGTTTTGAGCACGGTTTCAATTGAGCCGCCGCCGTAGAGCGTAAGCCGCTGCTGGTAAACCTTAACCAGTGCCGAACGCTTTGTACGCAAGGCATTCAGGTTTGCCGCATCTTTTTTCATCTGCGCATTGGCAAGCTCATATTCTGCACGGGACGAAATTTTTTCTTTGTATAAAATATTTTCACGGTTGAAATTCTGGCGCGAAAGCTCATATTGCGCATTCATCTCGCCGATTGAACCGTCAAGTTCAATGACTTTTTCAAGAAACTCAAGTTGAATTTGGCTTATGTCGTCGGACTTAATCTGCACAATCGGGTCGCCTTTTTTAAGTATAGCGCCCGGCTCGACGTACACTTCGGTAACCTTGCCGTCAATAGGCGAATAAATTCGGTCAACAGCATTATTTTGCGCCTTAAACTGCGCCGGAATGGTTATTTGCAGTTCCAAATCCATTTCATCAATGGGTTCAGTGGCAATTTTGGCATTTTCTTCCTGAGCCTGGGTAAGGATTAGCTGCTTAAATTCGCTTTTCTCAATATCTTTTTTCCCGCAACCCGTGAAAACCAGCAACACCGTCATTGCGAGCACCAGCGAGGCAATCCGGCTATTATTAAGAACCTTCATTTTTCTTCTCCATAGTCAAATTATACAACAAAGGAATTAAAAAGATAGTGAACGACGTTCCGATGAGCAGTCCGCCGATAATTGCGATTGCAAAGGGCTTTTGGCTCTGCGCGCCGATTCCGTTGGACAGCGCGGCCGGAAGCAGTCCGAGCATTGCCACAAGCGCCGCGGTCAGAACAGGGCGCAGTTTCTGTAATGCACCCTTAAGCGTTGCATTTTCAATACAGAGCATATTATGCCGGATTACGGAAGACAGCATAATAACGCCGTTCTGAATTGAAACTCCTATTACGGCAATGAATCCGACGCCGGCCGAGATTGAAAAATACGTGTGCGTAAGAAACAGCGCAAAAATACAGCCTGACAGCGTTACCGGAATCGACGCCATTGCAATTAAAACATGCTTTTTGTTTCGGTAATGCGCAAAAAGAATCAAGGCAGTCAATGCAAGGGTTATGGGCAGAATAATTGCCAGCCGGATGTTTGCGGTTTTCTGGCTTTCGGATTGCCCGGTCCATTTTGTGCGGTATTCGTCAGGCAGTTCAAGATTCTCATTAAGAATTTTTTGGGCTTCGCTTACGGTTGACCCAAGGTCGCGTCCGCGTACATTAAAACGGATTATTGCCGCTCGTGAATTTTCGTCACGGGTTATTATCATGGCGCCGTTGTCTTGAGTAATTTCAGTAACATTACTCAGCGGAACCGAAATCCCTTCGGGCGTTTTGACGATTACGTTCTGGATTTTCCTGTAAGTATCGCGGTCTTTGGCTTCCAAACGCAGGAAAACATTAAACCGCTTTTCGTTTTCGATTACCTGAGTGGCGTTTTTGCCTCCGATAGCGATTTCTATAACCTTTTGAATATCATCGCTGCGCAGGCCGTAACGCCCTGCTTTCACGCGGTCAACCGTAATCTTGTACTGCGGCTGGCCGATAATCCGGTCGTAAGACAGGTCAACAATACCTTTTACGCCCGACAAAAGCTCGACGCCCTTGTCCTGAAGCTCTTGCAGCTTGTAAAGGTCAGCACCGTAAATTTTCAGCACAACCTGGCCTTTTGAACCGGAAACCGCTTCTTCAACGTTATCCTGAATATATTGGGTGAAGTATGTCGTGATTCCCGGAATATCGTCGAGATTTTTTTCCATGTCATCAACAAGCTTTTCTTTTTTCTTGTGAAACTTAAAACGCCAATCCTTAGCCAGTTTCAGATTAATCATAAATTCAATATTGCTCAAAAGATTCGGGTCCATGCCGTCGTCTGATGAACCGATATGAGAAGCCGCGCTTGTAACTTCGGGGTATTCAAGCAAACGCGCGCGGACTTGCTGTGCAATGTCAACCGAATGCTCGATTGTGGTGCTTCGCGGCAGAACCGTAACCCGCAGCCAAATATTACCTTCATCAAGGTTTGGCAGAAATTCCGAACCAATTACAAAAAACAGCCCAAGCGCAATAATGAACATCGAAGTTACGATTGTGAGGAACTT
>JAIRZW010000033.1 GCA_031267015.1 Heliobacteriaceae bacterium
AAAGCCATTCAAGGCCTGATTTTTGGAAGATTTTCGGCGCGCGCTTAACCTTGCCCGCCCAGACATCGAAACTTCCGCCAACGCCTATCATAAGCGTATTTGGCAGGAGTTCTTTTGCCTTATAAATAAATTCTTCCTGCCGCGGCGAACCGAGTGCAACAAGCAAAAGCCTCGGCTGCTTTTCTTTTAAGTCCGAATAAATTTTTTCGTCGTTTGCAAAGTACCCGTCATGCCAGTAGGTAATGTTGAGAGTTGTAAGGTTCTCAACTGCTTTTTCAATGACCTGGGGCTTAGCGCCGATGAGCGCCACGGAAGGCGCGTGGTCAAGCATTGCGCGTGCAAGCTCAATCCCGGCGATTCGCCGGACTTTATGACCGAGGATTTTTAAGGCAATTTCCACTCCGATTCCGTCGGGGATTACAAGCTGCGCTTCGCGCAGAATCCGTGCAAATTCAGGATTTTTTCCGGCATACATAATCATTTCGGGATTAATTGTCACAACCTGTCCGGAAATCGAGCCGGCATATTCCAGTGCCTGCCCAAAATCAAACGTATCAATATCAATCCCTTGCAGCTTTACGGTTTTGCGTTCCATTAGCTAATCACCTTGGCCAGCTTAAACAAATACTCGTCTTTTTTACATGACCGGAGCCCTGTTGGTATAAAATTCTCCTTAAACCGCTCTACCGCATACCGGTCAGTCATGCCCGAAATATAATCCGTCACAATCCGCTCGATTTTTTCCGGAGCACAAGCAGGCTTAAGCATATCGCAATAATAATGAAACAGCTCCTTAATCACATAGCGCGCCTTGTCTTCTTCCAGCTTTGCCGGCGAATCCACATAAACATTGGCGAACATCCATTCGCGCAGCTTTGTTGTGTAATGCCAGGCCTCGTCACTCATTGCAACCACAGGCTTGCCCAGGGAGTTGCCGACAATTTCGATAATCATTTTGTTAAGCCGCTGGCGCTGATTTGGAGAAAAATAGTCAATACAGTCTCTTGGCAGATCGCTTTCCGCGATTACTCCGGCGCGAACAGAATCTTCAATATCATGGTTAATATAAGCAATTTTGTCCGCAAGCTGAACAACCTGCGCCTCCGGCGTGTTTGGTTTGTAACCCCATGAGTGCGTCAAAATCCCGTCAACGGTTTCGTGGCAAAGGTTTAAATCCTCTAAAACCTCCACAACTCTTACACTCTGCACATTATGATTGAATCCGCCATGAACGAGTTCATCCAAGACCCCTTCACCGCAATGTCCGAACGGAGTGTGGCCAAGGTCGTGGCCCAGCGCGATTGCTTCTGTCAAATCCTCGTTCAAATCAAGCGCGCGCGCGATTGTTCTTGCGATTTGCGAAACCTCAAGCGTATGCGTAAGCCGCGTTCTGAAATGGTCGTCAAACGGCGATAAAAATACCTGTGTTTTGTGTTTAAGCCGCCGGAAAGCTTTTGAATGCAGGATTCTGTCGCGGTCGCGCTGAAAATTTGTGCGCAGGGAGCATTCGTCTTCAATGCGTTTTCTGCCGCGCGTAAACCGGCTTTTTGTGGCGAACTCGCTTAGACAGGCAATTTCCCGTTCTTCCAGTTTATTTTTAATATTTTCTGTTATAATCACATATACATGATACCACAAAAGCGCTAACGTCCACATCGCCAACTTCTGAACAAAACTTAAAAAAACTGGCAATTCTAAATATTCACCGGTTTTATAAGCAATGTAGGCTAATATGATTAATAGTATCCAAACATCCAATATAAACGGAATAAGTCCGTTTAGCATTTTTAAGCTCCCAAAAAACGGGTACTATATTCCGCTGCCGCAAACCGAAGAAGACAAAAAGCTTGTGAAAAAAATCGTCATATCTTCGCTTATCGTGGGCTTCGGGCTTTTAATCCTTATGAGAGGCCTTCTAAACAAGGGGACAAACAAGATTCTTGATAAATTGAAATCAAAAATGCAGTCAAAATTAGCCGGCAAAAACGAGGATAAACCGCCTACAAAACTCCACAGATTCTACAAACGCTCAATTAAAAAGATTGACGGATTTTTGGATAAGTCAGAGAGTGTGAATAACTTTGCGTCTGTAAAGGATACCTGGTTTAAGAAGCTTATGCACAAAAACAAGTATACCGGCCGGGCGCATGAAGCGGTTACGCGGCTTTTTGAGCGGATTGGCGCAAAAACCGTGCGCAAAGCCTACGACAAATCCGACAAAGCGTTTGCAAAACTGAACAAATATCTGGAGCGTTCTAACAAAGACCTTCTGGAAGAACCGCACAGGCTTGTGACTATCGGCAATGAAACCAAAACAGTCAAAGAATGGCTGGAGGTTGCCGGAAAGCGTTATGAGAATGCAAACGCCCTCAGAGAGCAGGGGTTCGGCAAAGCAGCCCGGGAAGTCCGTTACAATGAAATGAAAACAGCTGTCGGAAAACTTGACGATTATTTTATGGGTAATCTGAAAAAAATTGTTAAGTCAAAAGACATTTATCAGCAATTCATCGCGGACAAATTCCTTACGCAGGACAAAATCCGTATAGCTAAGGATGTCAGTAAGCTAAAGCTTCAGATTACCAATAGCCTTGGTGACAATTACAAATCTGCCATAGAAGTGATTAAGCATATTGAAAAATCTATTGATATTTCTGACAGCAGCACGCTGAAAACAATGGGTAAATTACGCGGGAATCTGGAAAGATATAGAGATTTGCCGTCTGACGGCAGCGAACTGGCGCGTATTGAGCTGAACCGAGAAATTGATAAAACCCTTCACGAATTGAAAAATCGGTTCAAACAAAAAGCCTACCCTGAGGATATTATTAAGCAGACCGAAACGATTGAAGAAATTATGAAAACCAGAGGCAAAGGCGAGTTTCAGGAAATCCTGACCATTTATAAAGCGCTGTTCAAAGACGACGCGTCATACCGGGTGCTCAAAGGCAATGTTCATTCAGCTTTGTCAAGCTTTAACAAAGCTGTTGATAAAGAAACAGTGGGATTTGTGGATATGATGCGCGACATAAAACTCGGTTCAGGCCCGACTGACGTGCTTTCAATCGTGGGCTCTCTGGGTACCGCGGCGTGGGGTCTGTCTTTTGCAAAAGACAACGAAGAACGTACATCCCTGACATTGAAATACGGAATCCCGATTGTCGGCGCGGTTACAACTTCGTTGTTCTGTACGGCAAGCTTAATCGCCGGCAGCAAGTCGCTTATAATCGGTGCGCTTTCCGGTCTTGCAATGAACAGAATCGGCGAAGTCGTTGACGATATCCGCAAAAAGCATTTATAAGTCTTTGTTAATAGCGTCAGCAGCCTCATAAGCAGAGTTTTTGTCAGATAACATCGCTCTTACCTGACTAAGCTGCCTGATATTTTCCTCACGATAAAGCGTGTCATAAAGAAGCTTCTCAATCTCATAAACAATATTCCCAGCTGTCGCATCGTACTGCAAAAGCTCGGGCACAATGTCTTTATCCGCAATAATATTCGGCAAAGACGCGCGTTTAATTGAGCGCAGCACAAGGTAAATTAAATAAAACAGGAACGGCCCGCGGTATGCGATAATCATCGGAACCTGATACAATGCAGCCTCAAGCGAAACCGTACCCGAAGCCAGAATCAGGGCGTCCGAAATGCTTAGCAGCGCCTGATTTTCGCCTTTAATTACCTTGAAACTTACCTCCCTTGCAAGGGGGGTAGGGGGGATAAATTTTTCGAAAACCTTATCCGGCAGATTCGGCGCATGCGAAATGCAGAACTGAAGCTCAGGATGTTCTTTGTGCAGCTCTTTTGCGGATTTGACAAAAATCTCCATGAGGTTTTTTAGCTCAAACACCCGCGAGCCGGGAAAAATGGACACAAGCTTTTTGGCAGGGTCCAGTCCGTGCTTTTTAAAAAACGCGGTCCTGTCGGCTTTCGGCGGAAGCTGCGCAATCAACGGATGCCCGCAATAGTGCGTGTTTATGCCGTAACTCTCATACAGCGGTTTTTCAAACGGAAAAATGCAAAGCACTTTGTCAATGTATTTTTTAATCGTTTTAATCCGGTGCTTGCGGCTTGCCCAGACCTGCGGCGGAATATAGTAAAATGTCTTAATTCCGGCTTTTTTCAGGAACCTTGAAATGCCCAGGTTAAACGCCCCGTAATCAACCAGCAGAACCAAATCAGGCTTATAAACTTTCGTAATGTAATCCACAACCCGGCGCCCGAGCGTAATATGGTCGATTATCATTTTGAGCGAAATCCCAACCTGCCCCATTTTTTCATGACCGGAAAACAGCTTTACGCCGGCGTTTTTAAGATTTTCGCCGCCGATACCTTCAATTTCATATTCACTTCCGAGCTGCTGCGCGACTTTTGCCGCGTGGATATCGCCCGAATGCTCGCCTGTTACTATAAAGATGCGTTTTTGTTTTGTTGAACCATTCACTATTCACCACTCACTATTCACTAACTCAAACTGCCATAATCACAATCCCGTGTTTGTCCGCAAATTTAAAGACCTTTTCCGAATCCACGATAATTGTTTCGTTTGCCTCAAGCGCAATCAGCGACGCTTTGTGCCGCTTCATTACCTGCAAGGTTTTGAGCCCGATTGCCGGAATATCAAACCGCTTATCCTGAGAAGGCTTTGACACCTTTATAATGCAGGCGTTTTTACGCGCAAGCTTTGCCCCGCGCGTAATACACTTGTCTGTGCCTTCGATTGCCTCAACTGCCATAACCATTTTGTCTTTAACAACAACCGTCTGGCCCACGTCGATTTTGCCCATTTCTTTTGCCAGCCAGAATCCGTAATTCACATCTTCAAGCTGTGCCTGCGTGGGCTTGAGCGCGCCCAAAACGCCCGCAGGAATCATTAAATTCTTTATAAAAATGGTCTGGTCAAGCACTGTAATCCCGTGTTTTTCAAACTCGCGCACGACTAAAAGCATTACTTCGTCGTCGTTGAGGCGTTTTATGGATTTCAGAAGTTCGATTGCGCGCGAGTCAAACTTATAAAGCTTCAAAAGCAC
>JAIRZW010000065.1 GCA_031267015.1 Heliobacteriaceae bacterium
CTTGTGTATGATATAAACGGAAAAGCAAAGCCAAACAAAATTGGCAAAGATGTATACACATTAAATGCGAATATATTCAACAGTTGTAGCGGAATAAAGATAGGGAGTTTATGTGTATCATCATCAAATGTATCATACAGTCCGATAGATACTTGTAATGGAAACACAGAGTACGACGATACCGGAACTAGTAATAGTTATTGTGCAACTAACTATTGGGCAGGAGCAAAGAAAGCTTGTGCCGAGCAAGGTATGCGTCTTCCAACGCAGAGTGAGCTGTTTTCACTCCAAGGCGACCCCGCAACCCAGGCAGGCATATCAGGCACCTTCTGGTCTTCAGAGCAGTATGACGCGATCTACGCATACCGCGTGAACCTACCTGATAGCAGCAGTCACGACCACTACTACAAGAGCAACGCTGATTCCGGTCGTTGTGTGAAGTGATTGTTTATTTAAACAATCAACCGCCACCAACATAACAAAATTGTGTAAAATTGTATATTATTTATGAAGAAATACCTTGCTGTCTTCCATACTTTTGCGCTTATGCAAAACTGTCCGGAACAGTTTGTACATTTTTTCGCTGTTCACAACAGTAATTTGCGTCTTCCTGTTCACAACGTCAACGCTTACAGACGGCTTTTGGTTAAAGATATTCGACTCAATGTTTACTAATTGGAACAAGCCCTCGGTCAAAATACTCAAGGGCTCTCTCCAAAAAAGTTCAAATGTTTTTCTTATGTCGAATTTTTTCATTATTAGTATCTGCGTGTCTCCGGCGGTTTATTACTGAACTCGTTAATCTTTTTGATAATCTCTGTTTTGTCAGGCGCGTTCGGCTCCATTGACAGGTATTCCGTATAATACTTAGCCGCACCCTGATAATTTAGTTCTTTTTCGTAAGCCATTGCTTTCAGCCTCGCAATAGGCGGACGGTTATGGTAGAAGTCAATCGCGCGGTTGCAGTATTCGATTGTAGAAGCCCAGTTGCCTTCTTTAAATTCGCGGTTCGCTACATCAAAGAAATCATTAGACTTTTTCTCACACATATTAATATATGCAACACCGTTTATAGCGATTTGATTTCCGGAGTCCTTCATCAATACCTTTTGAAGCGCAAGCCTCGCGGTTCTGAACTGTTTATGCTGAACAAGAATTTCCGCCATATAAAGGTCATCGTCAAGATTGTCTGAGAAATTCACTGCATTTTCAAAAGTGTAAACCGCTTCATTTTGGCGTCCGAGAGCCAGATAAGCCTCACCCTTCAACACCGAATCTTTAAGATTGCTGCCCGCATTCTGGATAATGTAATCCAGGCTTTCTTTTGACGGAGCCGGCTGGTGGGTTATGCTTCCAAGCTTAATCTTTGCCAAATGAAGTTTCAAATCATCTGGTGTTCTTTCGACTGCTTTGTTAATATAGTCATAAGCAAGATACGCTTCTTTATTGGTCGTAAAATTGCTGCTGTCAGCGGTTTCTTTTGCCCATTCGTAGTAAGTATTTGCAAGCCCTGTTATTGCGCGGCCGCCGTATTCACTGTCGTCAAGCAGGTTTGAGTAAAATCTTTCAGCCTGTTCAAACTTTCTTGTCTGCAATGACAAGTCCGCAACCCGCATTTTGCCTTCCTGAAAGCCCGGATTAATCGCAAGAACGGTCTTAAGCTGTTCCATTGCAAACTCTTCGTCCGTACGGTTTTCGTAGACGTTTGCAAGGTTAATGTAAGGCCGCGTATTTTCAGGCTTAACCAGAATCGCTTTGTGGAACGAGTTAATCGCCGCAGCCTGATTGCCCTGTTTCAGGTAAAGTTCACCCTGAAGGTTCCAGCCCGGTGAAGAAGACGGCTGGATGTGCACAGAGTGGTTAATCCAGGTAAGCGCACCGGAAAGGTTGCCTCTTGCAGCCTCGACTTGGCCCATATGGTACATGGAAGTCGGATTGTGTGTGTTCAATTTCAATGCCTGTTTGTAGTAATTTTCAGCGCCGTTAAGGTTTCCGTCCGTAAACTCAACCACCCCGAGGTTGTCATAAGCATTTGCATAGTTAGGGTTGATTTTTATTGCTGTGTTAAATAATTCAACAGCGTCGTTTTTGTTTCCGAACTTCAAAGTTGCCACGCCCATTGCATTGTAAGCCTGATAATAGTTATTATCAATATTCACAGCCGCGACGAATTCTTTAATCGCGTTGTTAATAAGGTTTCTTGTATCTCTGATGTAATCCACGTCAGAAGAAGTCTGGCGGTTCATGTAAACCATACCCTGTGCGTAATGTAAACGTGAATTGTTAGGATATTTTTTGAGTAATTTGTTAAGTTCATCTTGCGCAGGCGTTAATTTATGCTGCCTTGCCATAGAAACAGTTCTCAGCGCAAGCGCCTGAATATCATCGGGATTCTTTGCCAAAGCTTCTTTAATCGCCTTGTCAGCCTGTGCGTACTCGTTATATTCAAGCCAGTTTTCAATATTCTTATAATTCACCGGCTGTGATTTGGCAGCCGGAGTTTGGCTTTTCTGAACCTGTGCCTGTAATTCCTTTGCATAAGCAGGGGAAGCCAGTATACTTGCGATAATTATAGCAGATGCTAAAAATTGTTTGCTGTTCATATTTTCTCCTATACTATTCTAATTTATATTGTATAATATTTAAGTAACCTTGGCAATAATATAAATGATGTATAAAATGGGTATAAATCTCGTATCAAAACAGTACTTGGAAGATTTCAAGTCTTACATAATCGTTGAAAAAAACTTTTCGCCGCACACGGCGAAAGCGTACTATTCTGACGTTTTAGGATTCCTGGTCTGGTTAGGGGATGAATTATGCGAGGATGTAAACTTCTCTAAAATCAGAGATTACCTGCACTTCATACAGAAATTTAAACATAAGAAAAATACGATTGCAAGGAAAATCGCGTCTATTCGCAAGTTTTATGAATTTTTGTATCGCGAACGCAAGGTAGAAAGCAACCCGGCAATGAGCTTAACCAGCCCGAAACGTCCGAAATCACTGCCGAAATTCCTCACGCCCGATGAGGTTGAACAAATTTTAAATAACACCAAAATCGAAACCCCTGCGGGCTATCGCAACAGAACGATTTTGGAACTGCTATGGGCGACGGGAATGAGAATTTCGGAGCTGAGCGGACTGAATTTCGGGGATTTGAACCTTGAAAACAATGA
>JAIRZW010000114.1 GCA_031267015.1 Heliobacteriaceae bacterium
AAAGGGTCTTCTTCTGTCCGCAGGGAGCTCCGGCGGAACGTACGCTAAAAATCCACCGGCAATTTGCAGAGCACCAGCCAAATGTTTGTTAAACCCTTCAAACAATTTGACTGAATGAGTACGCATCGATTTTATCATTTCATTAGTCATGGTTTTTCCCATGGCAGCAGTATAATCTTCATAATAATCTTTAACATACTCATCAAAACTTTTGCTTTTAAAAAAGATTTTTTCAAAGTCGTCAGTTTTAAACTTTACAATACTTGATATAAGTTCATCAAGCTCATTCTGTGCGGACGTGGAAATTTCAATTTCATCCAGCCAGGAATATTCTCCCTTTTTATAACTGACGGTTAAGTTAAGATTTTCTGCTGCTTGTTGCAGTAAGACAAAAGCCTGCTCAAGCCCGAAAAAATTCTCCAGTAGCTTGCGCAATAGTGCCTCTCGTGTTTCATAATTTCCCGTAATGCCTGACAGTCCTTTTTTAAGCGCTTGCAAACGGTTGTATTCTTTCAAAATTGAAATCAACTCGTTCCTTGTGCCCTCAAGTTTTAAAACTTTTTCAGAGTCAAATTTTATCCCTCGTTCAATCTCAAATACTTTTTCGAAAGGTATTTTATCATGATCACTATAATCGTTCAATAATACGAGTAAATCCTGACAGTCAAGGTTGCGCTTAATATATTCGGACTTGGTCAAATTGCCTGTTAATGCTTTTTGAAGCATCATATTGCTCATAAATTCTCTTAGTATAACTTCGACTAATTGACGCTCCTTATTGAACAAATTGGCAATTTTACTTGCCTCCAGCCTGCTTTCTTCTAAAATTTTATATGCCGTTTCCAAAACTATACCTCCTTAAATATCAATGATGTATTAACCCCACCAAAAGCGAAATTATTTGACATCACGATATTACCCTTAATTTCGCGCCCTTCGCCTTTTATATAATCCAAATCCGCACACGCGGAATCAACCTCATTGAGATTAAGCGTCGGACAGAACAAATTATTACGCGCCATTTCAATAGTTAATAACGCTTCTATTGCCCCGCTGGCAGCAAGCGTATGTCCCGTATAGCTTTTTATTGAACTAATCGGGACAGCGCGTTTGAATACATCAGCTACAGCCAGACTTTCGCAAATATCGCCGCTTGTAGTGCCTGTTCCATGCGCATTAATATAACAAATGTCATCTGCGTTTATGTTTGCGTCCTGTAAAGCAAGCTCAAAACATTTTCCCTGCGTAGCTCTGTTGGGCGAAGTAATATGCTTCCCGTCCGTATTGGTTCCAAACCCCAATACCTCCGCATAAATCTTCGCTCCGCGTTTTTTCGCATGTTCATATTCTTCCAAAACCAATGTTGCCGCACCCTCACCAACAACGATGCCATCTCTTTCCACATCAAAAGGCGAAGGAGTTAATTCAGGTGTAGAGTTTTTTAAGCTCGCGGAAAATAAAACATCAAAAGTTTCCACCATAGTAAAATGGGCTTCTTCCGCACCACCTGCAATCATGACTGTCTGAACCTCATTTTTTATAGCCTCATAAGCCATTCCGATAGCCATAGCCCCGGAAGCACAAGCAACAGACGCATTATAACATCTTCCGGCAGTATTAAACAAAAGCGATATATTAGCAGCGGCAGTATGTGACATTGCAATAGGAAAAGTACATGCAGTAATATAACTGCAATCCTTTTCAATATCCGACCTTACAAAATCAGAAACCCCTCTTTCCATAGCGCCAACCGACGACCCGTAGGCAACCCCGGTCTGTCCGTTTGTAAGTATGTCTTGGCCAAGCCCTGCATCCTGAACAGCATCCTGCGCCGAAACAGCACCGTAAAGAGCAGCTTTACCCATTGTACGCGTAAATTTCCTGTCAATATTACAGTTAAAACCGCTCACAGGCGCAATAAGTTTTGTATTTAACCCTTTGTATTCTTCAAGTTTCGGTGAATACTGCACACAGTTTTTAGCAATATGCAACCGTTCAAATGCTTCTTTCACACTTGAACCCAGCCCGGATACAATACCCATACCAGTTACAACTACTCGTTTCATATACCGATATTATAGCACAAAAAATTTTTTCATGATATAATACTTATTATGAAGGAACGTGTGATCTTATTTACGATATTTTTCGGGCTGGGTGTGTTTATTTATATATTCCAGAGCTACTTTAATACAGTGTGGGGACTGGCGTTCCTGTGCACGCTTATGGCGGTTTATGCGCTTTTTTCAACGCTTGCGTATAAAATCAAAAGCCGCAAACTTCTGAAATACCCGCCTGTAATTAACCATGACTATAAACCGCTCGTAACCGTGATGATTCCGGCACATGATGAGGAAGGCGTAATCGCAGGTACGGTTGAAAATATTCTCAGTATGGATTACGAAAACTTTGAAATCATTGTAATCGACGACCGCAGCACGGATAACACGGCTTCCGTGATTAAGGATTTGGAAAGCAGGCATGCCAAAGTTACGGCGTTTATTCGTGAGAAAGACGCTTTTCCGGGCAAATCCGCGGTTCTGAACGACGCGTTCAAAATCGCCAAAGGTGAAGCAATCCTTGTGTTTGACGCTGACGCGACAGTCGGGCCGGATTTCCTGACAAAGCTCGTCCCGAACCTTGAGCCCGAAGACGTTGGCGCGGTTCAGGCAAGAAAAATCATCAGAAACAAGGATTATAATTTTCTGACGCGCTGCCAGAATAACGAATACACAATGGATACGCACTTTCAGATTTGCCGCGACTCGGTGAAAGGCGCGGTAGAACTTCGCGGAAACGGAGAATTAATCAAACGCAAAGCGCTTGAAGACATCAACGGCTGGAATAATGAAACAATTACGGACGATTTGGACATGTCTACGAGGCTTCATATAAAAGGCTGGGACGTGCGTTTTTGCATGGATGCCGTCGTATATGAAGAGGGTATAATATACATTTACCCCCTGTTCCGCCAGCGCAGAAGATGGCTTGAAGGCACAATCCGGCGTTATTTAGAGTATTCGGGCGATGCGCTTACATCCAGAAAAATGTCTCTTCGCGCAAGCGTGGACATGTTTGCGTATATCTCGGAATTTATCATGCCGCTGTGGCTTGTTATGGAAATCGGGATTCGCGGTTTCAAAGTCCTTGCGCGTGATGCTTCACCGCACATGCTTTATTCATCGCTGATTATCGGGTGTGTAATCGGAATCGGGTTTTTGCTTGCGGCGCGTTACAGTTTAAGACGTTACGACCATTTATCGCGCATAGAGGCGCTAAAACAGGCATGTGCAACCTCTGTTTACCTTCTGGTTGTCTGGTTTCCGCTTGTAATGTTCATCTGCGCAAAGATTTTGTTTTGCAGAAAGGATATGAACTGGGGTAAAACCGCACATGGATTGGTTATTGAGGAAGAAGAACATTTAGCGGCAAAAGCCAAAAGGATTACCCGTCAGGTTGTAAATAAGATGAAAGAGGAAGCACTTAGTTTGGGAGGCAGAAAATGAATGTAATTACGGATGTTAAAGCTCAAATCAGAGATGTAGCGGACTTTCCGCAAGAGGGCATAATTTTCCGTGACATTACGACTGCGCTGAAAGAGCCTGAAACCCTTCGTACTATGATTGATTACTTGTGCGACCGTTTTAAGGACGAAAAAATAGATTATGTTGCGGGTATAGAGAGCCGCGGGTTTATTTTCGGCATGCCAATGGCGTATAAGCTTAATGCGGGATTCGTGCCGATAAGAAAGCCGAATAAGCTTCCGGCAGCGACTTACAGCCAGAGTTACGAGCTGGAATACGGCACAGATACGCTTGAGATTCACGCGGACGCGCTTGGACCCGGGGCGCGGGTTTTGATTGTGGACGACCTTTTGGCAACCGGCGGAACAGCGGAAGCAGCGTGTAAATTAGTCAAAAAAACAGGGGTGCAATTAGTCGGCATAGCGTTTCTAATCGAATTAACAGCGCTTGAAGGCCGCAAAAAGCTTTCGTGCGAGAACATCGTGTCAATGCTCGAATATTAGAAATAAAGGACATTGAAAATTAAATAAAGGGATAGCCCGACCTCCAACGCGCTTACAAACATTTTACGTTAAAAAAGCCCTAGAATGCCTAGAGCTTTTAATTAAATTAATTAATTAATTACGATCTTCATGTAAGGGGCGACAAAACGGTTAAGTCATACGACGGCTAAGCCGTTTCCCTTTATTTTTATTATAAACTATTTTTTATAAAAGTCAAGTACTAAAGGTGGGTATGATACTACGAGAAAGCTTTGAATGAGCGTTCAGTATTTTTGCTGATAATAGTTTTTACTGAATCGTATTCTGTCTGAAGCGCATTGTGTTGTGTATCAAGCTTTTTAAGGTCGAGGTCGTAGCGTTTGTCTTTAACTTGAATTTCTTCGACTGCTTTTTTGTATTTAACTTCGGCTTTTGCAACGGCAAGCGAGTTGTCTTGTCTTGAAATATCGCTTAAGTTATCGTAAGTGCAGGCTTTCCAGTCGGTTTTCTTCAAACCAGGATACAGTCCTGAGCCTTTCTCGCTGAATACAACCTGTTCCATAGCAAGTGTGCCGGTTTCAAGCGCGTATTGAAGATAGTCGGCATTGTTAATTTTGTTATCATCAAGTACGTCGAATTTGTTAGAGGGTTCTTCTTTTGCTGTTTCGCTGATACCGCCCATTCTGTACCAAAGGTTAGTGTACCATTGGCATTTAGGGTCATCTTCGTTAACAATTTTGTCAGGAGTTTCAGATAATTTCTTTAACATTTCATTGTAGTTATTAGTAATAGCCTGAGCATTGTTCATATAGGCAGTAAACTCATTATATCTTTGCGTGTATGCCATTAAGTCGTCCATATATGACTCTTGGGCATAAACAGGTACATTGAGTGAAATCATCATGTCATCGTTAAGGCTCTTTATTAATACTCTTATACTCCTATTATTGTTTCTCGTATCTGTATCCGGTACATTACTATTATCAAAGGACCCTGATGAAGTGCCATCATCTGCATAATGTGTAACTGTAACATTACTAGTAAATCTTTCGACAATTATAGCCGTATCGATTATTTTTTCGCCCACTGTTTTTAATCTCAGCGTATTGTCTGGGTTAATAGCATATTGAAATTGCAATAACATATCTGTCGGAGGAGTATTACCATTATCAAGATAAGCTTGTAATGTGGCTTTCTGGACTGCATTTTCTGCTACTGTGTAATTTTCAACTTTTGTCCCAACAGATCCCAGCTCAGCTTTTTGTACAAATGCACCAGTCCAGTTGTAATCGTCATAGTCATTTGGGTTGAATTTTAGAGATGTAATTGAACTTTGATAAGTAGCGTTATCACCATAACTTTTTTGATTAGTGGACTTCAGTCCACTAATCAAA
>JAIRZW010000098.1 GCA_031267015.1 Heliobacteriaceae bacterium
GTGTGGACTTGACTTTGCGCTGCGTCGCTCTGACGCGGATACTGACCAAAAACGCGCATTTACCGGCCACGACTGCGCTGGGCAGTCTGGACAAAGATTATCGGCTGGATGGATTGCAAGCCGGAGCCAATGTGCTCATGCCTAATTTCACGCCGCAGCCCTACAAAAAAAATTACGAAATTTATCCGGGCAAACGCTGTGTCAGCGAGCCGACCGGCCAATGCGCGCTGTGCATGGAATCATTAGTGGAAAGCATAAACCGTTACGTGGATTTTAGCCGCGGAGACAGTTTGAAAAAATAAGTTGTATCGCCAGAAAGCAAATTTTCGCTTAAAATATTCTCTACTTGGAGAGGTGTCAGAGTGGTCGATAGTATCTGACTCGAAATCAGATGTCCCGCAAGGGACCGTGGGTTCGAATCCCACCCTCTCCGCTCGATGACAAAGTCGACTCGAACTTCACCCTAAAGGAATTTTATACTTGTTGGTTGAACTAGGTAAACATTATCAGGACTGGTTTTATTTTGTAATCAACTTGATCGTTGATATTCGTTGAAATTTTGAAAAGCCCCGAATTGTTATCGGGGCTTTAATTTCAAACAATTATTCAAATTGTGGCTGTTAATATTCAGTCGAAGCACAATTGTCACCGGAAGCAAATGTCATCTTTTTGATATTGTACTTGTCCTTTAAGAGCGAATAAAACACCTCTATCAAATTTTCACAAGTTGCAACCTTTTTTACAACGACCAAACGACATTCAGGATAAGCTTTTGCTAAATCGTTATCAAAAGATGGTCCTGTCATTTTATTTGTAGGCGCGCCATTCCTAATGCCTTGCTTTTCATAAACTTCTAAAACAGGAGCTAAAAGAGGGTCTTCTGCTTGCAGAATAAGTGCATGGTCAAAGTTTTTCAAATACTCCCACGCTTGATTTTTCATACTGTTACATGGATAAACAAACCCTGTTCTTTTATCTACATTACCTTCTACCTCGATCGTCAAAAGTCCTGAATGTCCATGCAAATACTGCGCCTCGCCCTCATAGTTTAAAAAACGATGTGCATATTGAATATTTAATTTTGTAATGGATCTCATAAGTCACCTCCTTTTCATTTTAATCTGTTTACGTTAATTATATCGTAAAAATATAATCAGTTGAACTGGGTAAACATTATCAGGACTGGTTTTATTTTGCAATCATTTTCCAAGACAGACGATATATTAATATATAATGCATTCACAAAAAGGGAAGCGCCTAATGTTAAGCAGAAAAAACATTGATTATCCCGTCAATTCAAAGCCGTTTGCTTTGCAATCCTGGCAGTTAAAAGTATCTGCCGAGGAACACTGGTTCTTGGCAAAAACGTGGCCAATGCTTAATGATTTGCTGAGCAATGTATTAGGTAACGCTTATGAGCTAAAGAAAGATCACTTTTGTTTCAATTGGAACAATAGAAACAGAACTATTAATTTTATCAGAAATTATCTGTCAGAAGCGGAATTGGTTACTGGTTTGGATAACTTTAAAGAACCGGGGCGGATTCTAGCCACGCTTAAACTTGAGCAGCCTTTACAGGGATTCAATTTTATTGAGTTAAGACAAGCCCGCGCTGGCAAGCCAGAGCCGGAAGAAATCGAACATATGTGTTTCTGCTTGGTGGATAAACAAGGGCAATATTTGCCAGAAAGTTCCAGACAACAAGCGCTGGCGCAGCTGCTAGTATTCTTTGGCTTGGACGAAACTACGGCAAAAATTGACAACAAGAAGTTTCACGACTGGCTTCTGCAAGATATTGAAAAAGATATTTTTCAAGGCAAATTAACCGCAGTAAAATTTTCCCTAGCCACGCAAACAAAATCCTACCAAGTTGAATTACGAGTCACGCCTATTCAGGAAACTCTAGCCGGAGTGGAGCCGGGACTATTGGAAATTTTGAGACCATAAACTTTCACTCAATCACTGCTGATTCCAAGTCGTAAATATTTTCATGCCAGTCGGCTTTAATTGTGCCCAGCCTAGTAGGATAAAAACTACCCAATACTTTATTGCCATTGTTCTGTTGCCAAGCCAAGATAATATTAGCTGGGACAGGGCGGCGCGTTCTAGCCACGTTAATCCAGCCCACAGCGCTATCGTCTGTGGTTGGCCTTGGGATATGACCAAGGTTGTCTTGAAACAAGGATTTCAGCTTTGAGAAATAAACCTCTTGCTCCGGCACAGCCAGATAAAAAATACAACCCTCACCCCAAAATGGGCCGGTAACAGTTAATTTGTCGTGCGCGGTATTTTGCCAGATATTTTCCAAACGATAAAATTGCGCGTCCGTTAAATGCTTGCCCAGCGGATATAGGCCAATCGAGTACAAATCGGGATTAATCTCATAATAATCGTCCCGAAGAGCCGGATAACAATATTGCTGAAAGTCTTGGTAAATCGCGGAGCGCAAATATTGCGGCACCAGAATATTGGCTCCGTAATCAGTATGCGGCGCGAAAACTTTGGTTTGCCCGGCGGCGGACACATAATCTAATAATCTTTTTTGTGTTTCATAAAACTGATACATATATTTTGCCGAGAGGTTGCTTTGCTTGGCCGCATCAATGACATAGTTGGCTGTCGGCGTATTGGAATAATATTTCTGATTGCTCAAGTAACTAGACGGCTGGTCAAAAATCCGGCCAATTGAACGGTTGGTATGTTCATTATTTTGCGCCACCTGCCCGCTGGACGAAATCAAAAACACCTCATTATTTTCTCTCTGTTCAACTTCCTGATAAATAATTTTTAGTTCGGGATAGGCACGCTTTAAATCAGCCAACACCGTAGCAAATTCAGCCTTGGTTAATTTGTATTTCCAAGCGACATGAGCATTTTCTTGAACTTCATACCATTCGTCAATTTTCCAGATTTTCACGCCCAGCGCAGATAAAGTATGCGCAATATTGGGCAAATCAACCAAATTTGGCTTTGCCGCTACGGTTATTGCTTTCAAGCTGATGGTTGAATTTTCGGCAATATATTGAAACAAAATTTTTAAGTTATCAAGATGCTCCGCGTTGCCATAAGGCACTATTTCAGAAAAGATTTCCGCCGTGGAGCCGTTGAAAGGGATAATTATTTCAGACAAAACGTCAGACGCCGCATCGACAAATTCCTGCGTAACTTTCGTGCCGTTGGTGGAAAGTGAGGTGATTAAGCCTTGCTCATGCGCGTAGCGTAATAATTCTGGCAAAAATGGATTCAACAATGGCTCTCCGCCGGTAAAAGAAATCCGTTTGACATCAAATCTTTTAAGTATCTCAACTATTTCACACATCTCGGAAAATTGCAGCGCCGGCTCAGTTTCGCGGTAACGTAAGCAAATCTCGCAATGAGCATTGCACTCATCGGTGACTAACAAGACGACTGACCAGATGTTATTGAATTTTGCCAGAGCTTCACGCGCTTCACGCATACGGCTATTTTCCAGCGTATTTAATTGCCACTCAAAAGCAGTGTTCGCAATCTGTTGCTTGTCCGGCACAGTAATCCAATAACGCATCCCTGTTTCTGTGACAAAAGCTCATTGAAGTGTATAATCGCCGCCCAGTAAAGCGTCGACAATTAAATTTAATCCGGCAATATTTTTTCGGTTAAAAAGCATTACTGTAGGATATCGTAACTAATTTTGATTTGTCCTATTTTTTCATCCGTCCTCGCCGGACATTTTGCGGACAGGTAAAATATCGAAAAACTGAGTGTAATGTCTAAGAATACTTTGCCCCTGCAAAGCTTCGCTTGGACACTACCAACCTGTTTGGATTTTGCTGCGCTTACGCTTCGCAACTAAAAGCCAAACCAGACAGCTAAAGCCGTCTGATTTTCTCACTGTGCGCGAAAATTGGTTGAACTGGGTGAACGTTATCAGAACTAGTTTGATTTTGTAATCGAATGTGAGCCATACATAAATTTTAGAGTTTTTCATACGATATCAAATCTTTATTTTTTTTACTGTTTTCGCTTCAGGTGCTAATAATGTCATAAAAGATGAAATTTGTCCCAATACTTGACTTATTGTCCCTGATATGGTATGTTTAATACATGGAGATAAAGCATGAATAAAAAAAATGTATTGGATTTAATAAGATACTACGCTGAGAATAACGATGATGCGTTCAGGACAGAATCATACGAGATTGCTAG
Organism: Heliobacteriaceae bacterium; assembly: GCA_031267015.1. Lineage (GTDB taxonomy): Bacteria > Cyanobacteriota > Vampirovibrionia > Gastranaerophilales > Gastranaerophilaceae > UBA947. The sequence continues at coordinate 4,186 of JAIRZW010000098.1, forward strand.
GTATTTTGATAAGATCGGAGACTATCAGTTAGCAGAATATATTATGGCATTACTGTCTAATACAAATACTTTTGTACCTCAAATAACAGAAGCCGAGTCTAAATTTTTTAAAAGGATTGAGTATAGCTCAGATTCATTGCCATTACCCGAGGTAATAAAAAAGGATATACTGGGGATTGTTAATGCGGTTGGACATAATGCTGGAGTTAACAAATTCTTATTTGAGGGAGCACCCGGGACTGGTAAAACTGAAACAGCAAAACAGGTTGCTCGAATTTTAGAACGAGAGCTTTTCATTGTTGAATTTAGTGCTATCGTTGATAGTAAATTAGGTCAAACTTCAAAAAATATTGCCGCTCTTTTTGAGGATATAAATCACCTCCCTCACCCAAATAAAATAATCATATTGTTTGATGAGATAGATGCTCTTGCAATTGATAGAATTAATTCAAATGATTTACGAGAAATGGGAAGGGCCACATCCGCAATATTGAAAGGCATAGATAGTCTAAACAATAATATAGTTTTAATAGCAACAACTAATCTGTTTTCGGCATTTGATAAGGCTTTAATTAGAAGATTTGATGCTGTAATTAATTTTAATAGATATTCGCGAGAAGATTTGATGGAAATCTCGGAGATAAT
>JAIRZW010000108.1 GCA_031267015.1 Heliobacteriaceae bacterium
AAAGCCACCGACATCGGCAGATAAATTTAGGGACTTATATGCATAACCAGCCCCCATGTCACCCCGCATTCATTGCGGGGTCTCATACTATGACCGCTGAACGGAGATGCCGCAACAAGTGCGGCATGACATAAAATTTTTGTATTATAATTAAAACATGAAGAAAGTACTGGCTTTACTGTTTATATTCGCCGCATTGCCGGTAATGGACAATGACAGCAGCGGTTTATCAGCGCAGGATTCGCTGGAGCGGCTTAAACAGGGCAACGGGCGCTTTGTTGAAATGCACATGAAACACCCTGACACCACCAAAAAGCACCGCACTGAGCTGGTTAGCGGCCAGCACCCGTTTGCGGTTATACTTTCGTGCTCGGATTCAAGGGTTCCGCCGGAATTCATTTTTGACCAGGGCTTAGGCGATATATTTGATGTCAGGAATGCCGGAAACGTACTTAACAAACACGTAATCGGCTCCATTGAATACGCAGTCATGCATCTGGGGGTCAAACTTATTGTGATAATGGGGCATCAAGATTGCGGCGCTGTTGCTGCCGCGCTTTCTGACGAGACCGAATCAGAGTACATCGAAAGCCTTAAGGCCTCAATCATGCCGGCAGTTAAAGCCTGCAAAAAATCGGGTAATTACACAAACAATGACGTATCTAAGGCACACGTAATTCAGGATATTCAGGAATTGCTGTCAGAAGATTCCGCGCTGAAAGAATACATGCAAAAGCATGATGTGCAAATCATTCCGGCATTCTATCATATGGATTCGGGGGAAGTGGAGTTTTTGCGTTAATGTCCGGTTAATGCGTACGCAATACCTAAGCGTTAACAGCGACTTTTAGTCTGCCGTCGCCTTCAAGGATTATTTCGGTATCTTTGCCGTTGTCGGAAATAACAAGGCGGGTTTTGCGCACGTTGCCTTCCATATAATTAACGATTTCTTTAATTTTTAATCCGCTCATATTTTGTCCTTTCAGGTTATATTACTATAATAACAAATTTTTCAGGAATTTCAAGGGGGGTTAGTGTATATTTAAAACCTGAACAAAATTTTTTTTGCTACCCGGTTGGGGTTCTTTTTTTCTGAAATTATTTGTTGTAAGATAACATTATGAAAAAATTTTTGGCGTTACTGATTATATTTGTTGTAGGTAATTGTGCGTTTGCGCTAAACATCTACAAGCTTGACAACGGCCAGACCGTTGTGATTCAGGAGGTTCACAGCAACCCGATTGTAACCGTTGACACATGGATTAAAACCGGCTCCGTTGACGAAACCGACAAAAACAACGGTGTTGCGCATTTTTTGGAACACCTTTTCTTTAAGGGGACGAAAAAACACCCGCCGGGTGAGTTCGACAAAATTCTCGAAAACAAAGGCGCGATTACCAATGCCGCGACCAGTAAGGATTACACGCATTATTATATAACGCTTCCGTCGCAATACTTTGATTTGGCGTTGGAATTGCATGCTGACATGCTGCTAAACCCGCTTGTGCCGCGCAAAGAGCTTGAAATGGAGCGCAAAGTCGTGCTTGAGGAGATTGCCAAAGACTTAAACTCTCCGGGCAATATTGTTTACAACAATCTGGTTGACATGCTCTACACAACGCACCCTTACAAGCGCAAGGTTATCGGCACTCAGGAGGTAATCAGCACGATTACGCGCGACGACATAATGAATTTTTATAACGAGCATTATTTCCCGTCAAATATGGTCACAATAATAATCGGGGACGTGAATACAGCCGAAGCGCTTGCAAAGGTTAAGGAAAATTTCACGGGCGAATACAAAAAAACCGTAAAAACAGCCAACACCCCTGAAAAAAGACTCACTGCGCCTGCGTTGCGTACGCAAAACTTTCCGACAGAAACAGGGTATTTGCTGCTGGGCTTCCGCTCAACGCCTGTAAGCGATAAGGATTCTTACGCGCTCGACGTCCTTTCCGTAATCCTCGGCGGCGGCCGGTCTTCGGTCTTAAACCAGTCTGTCAAAGAAAATAAACAGCTTGCTTTCTCAATCTCTGCCGTGAATTCCGGCTATAAAGAGGACGGAATCTTTTACATAAGCGCGAATTTCACGCCTGAAAAGCTGGACAGGCTTAAACAGGCAGTGTTTGAGGAAATCCAAAAGATTCAAAAAGACGGCGTAACTAACGAACAGCTTCAATTAGCCAAAAATATTATTGAAACGAACACTTATTATGAACGCGAATCCATTTCAAATATTGCGGGCGAAATCGGCTACACGTTTATAACAACAGGCGATATAAAGTATTACGACACGTATTTGGACAATATCAAAAAGGTTACGGCCAAAGAGGTCAAAGACGCGGCAGACAAGTATCTTGGCGTGGACAAAAGCGCGGCTTCAATCCTTTTGCCGGAGAAAAAGCCCGAAAAATTAATTTCGCATAAATCGCAGGTTAACGCTCAAGAGGTGAGCAAAAGCCGCGGCACAGAGGACATTAAGCTTTCGACCGGCATGACCATGCTTGTTACGCAGAACGACATAAACGACATAATCGCTCTCAGCATAGTTGTCAAAGGCGGTTATTTAGTCGAGGAAATTCCGGGGACTGCGGACATGGCTGCATCTGTAATGACAAAAGGCACTGCAAAATACACTTCTGTCGAGCTGGCGCAAATCCTTGAAGATAACGGGATTAAAATAGCTCCAGGCGCAGGCTCGGACGCGTTTACGATAAGCATTTTGACTACAAAAAAGCAGTACAAAAAAACGCTGGAGCTGCTTGACGAAATCGTCAATAATGCCGCATTCGTCGATAACGAAATCGAAAAAACCCGTGCGGAAAAGCTGAGTGCGATTAAAAGAAGCCGCGACGTGCCTTTGAACCTTGCGGTTGAGGGTTATAAAACTCTGATTTATGAAGGTTCGCCGTACTCCAACTCCTCTGCAATTATGGAAAAAACACTGCCAACAGTGCAGCGTGCTGATATTGTTTCGTATTATGAAACAATTTTCAACCCGCAAAATATAGTTGTTTCAATTAACGGGAACCTCAGCAGCGAGGAAAAAGAAGACACTTACACTGTTTTCGGTAAAATTTTCCCGCCAAAAGAGGGCGCGAAATTTGCATATTCAAATTATTCAATTCCGGACTTAAA
>JAIRZW010000111.1 GCA_031267015.1 Heliobacteriaceae bacterium
TAACTTCAATGACGCCGAATCTTCCTGACGCGCAAAAATCAGTCGGATTTTTTATTGAAAACGAAGACGACCTGCACAATGCCGGCAAAATCCTGCTTAATGAAACGCATGCCAAATCAATTTTGATTACGTGCGGTTCCGAGGGAATGTATGTTTACGAGAACGGCGAAGGCACAAAGATTCCGGTATTCAACAAGTCAGAAGTGTTTGATGTTACGGGTGCGGGCGACACTGTTACGGCGGTATACACGCTTGCGCTGGCAGCTGGCGCCGGGCCGATTTATGCGGCAGTAATCGGTAACATTGCCGCAAGCATTGTGGTAAAACACTTTGGCTGTGCAACCACAACAATCGAAGAGCTTTTAAACGAAGTTTCAAATATACAATTATGTCATTCTGAGGGTGAAACCCGAAGAATCTCTAAATTATAGGAGAAAATTTATGGGAAAAATCGCTAAAATAATTATAACAGCCGGGCTGGTAATCGCTGCCGCAGTGGGCTTTATGACGTTCAAGGGCATGCACCGGACTGCGGACAATCAGATTGAAGCAACATCAAAAATCATGTTTGATGTGTACTTGAGAAGCCTGACCTACACGGGTAATGACGTTCCGGTAAAAGCCGGCGAAAAAACTTTTATCAGCATAAGAAACGTACCCTATACGGATTTGGACATTATCGACGTAAAGACAGAACGCAAAAAAATCGTTTTGCCGGTCCTGAACAAACCTGTTGTAGTGGAGGATGCTTCCCAGTCAAACTTGTATGACATGGTGATTACTCTGACTGACAATGCCAAAATCACCAAGGACGGCGCGGTTGTAGGCGGCAACAAGATTAAAATCGGCCTGCCGATTACGCTTGAAGGCAAGGATTACAAATTCACGGGAACCGTTTCGGACCTGACGGTTATGCAGGTTGAAGACGAAGAACTCAGAAAATCAATAAATACAACAAATGATATCCAGTAAAATCTTAGATAAATTAATTTTAATCTCAATATTAGCGGTGTTTGTAACGTCAATGTTTATGCCGTCGGATGTTATCGGGCTTGTTGCGCTGGCGACGGTGGGTTTGAGCGTATTCAGGCGGCTGGCGGTGCGTAAGACGCACCCTACAGACTACAAACTATCAACTATCAACCCTCAACTTTATCTTCTGGCTTACTTCATGATTGTTGTGATAAGCCTTGCAGGCTCGACATTGTTTGCTTTAAGCCTTACAGGGTTCTTGAAAACAGTGATATATCTGGGCTTTTATGCTTCGGTTGTACCGTATATCAAAGACAATAAGGATAAAATCCCTTTGATTTTCGGAACGATTGCGGTTTGCGCCGGATTTGAGGGAGTTGCGGGGTTCTTGCAGAATTTCGCAGGGGTAAATGAAATATCGACTTGGCAGGATGTTTCGGCCTTGAACCCTGAAGATGTTATGACTCGTGTTTACGGCACCTTGAAACCTTATAACCCGAATCTTTTGGGCGGATATCTTGCGGCCTGCGTGCCTTGTGTTTTTGGGATGTTCGCATATTGCCTTACGACAAAAGAGAAGTTAGTTGAGAAAAATAAACCTTCAACTCTCAACCCTCAACCCTCAACCCTTCTATGGCTTTTCGCTGCTTTGCTCACTTCTGCTGCTCTCTTTGCAACCGGCTGCCGCGGTGCTTATGTAGCGTTTATGGTTATGTTGATTTGCATGTTTTTGGTAAGCGCAAAATTCTTATGGCAGAATTACAAAAAAATCTGGCTTTCGGCTTGCGGGTTGGCAGTTTTGTTGATGAGTACGGCTGTTTTGTGCGTAGGTTCTTTGCGCGCGCGGGTCGGGTCAATGTTTGCAATGCGGCAGGACTCGTCAAACTCGTTCAGATTCAACGTTTATCAGTCGTCTTTTGAGATGTTTAAGGACAACTGGCTCTTGGGGATTGGTGTGGGAAACAAGAATTTCCGCGAGATTTACGGGCTTTACATGAAAACAGGATTTGACGCATTGAGCGCTTATAATGTTTTTCTTGAGATTGCGGTTGAGAGCGGAATCTTTGCACTGATTGCGTTTTTGGGATTTTTAGCCACTCTGATTCGCAGAGCGGTTTTATTTATAAAAAATTCAAGCGACATAAAAAATGTAATTTTCGTATCAGCGGCCTTGACGTCGATTTTGGCTGTAATGGCGCATGGCATGGTGGACACGGTGTTTTTCCGTCCGCAAATCCAATTTGTATTCTGGACAATGGCCGCTACTTGTACTGCTTGCCGGCCGGATTAAGCAGTATTTGTGCTATTTCAGCCGCGCCTTCAAAATCTCTCTGGCTCAAAAGATAGGCCGCAACATCCCGGTCATAATCCACAAACCTGTGTTCAAACGAAACCCCGCCGTTATTAAAATCCGCAATCACATAGCACGCAAACGGTTCGGGTGTCATCGGGCGTCCGACACTGCCGGCATTCACGATAGTCTGCTTTGTGCTGGTCTGGTATCCGCACGGGATGTGCGTATGCCCGCAAAAAATTACGTCCGCGTCAGTATCCGCAAGCATTTCATTAATCTCGTCCATAAGCATGCCCGGCAGGATTTCTTCGTTATTGACCCGTGGAGAACCGTGCACTAAAAGTACCTTAACCCCTTCAAAATTAAGCTCCATTTGCGGCGGAAGATTCCCCAAAAACTCTCTCTGGTAAACGTCCATTGAAGAAATCTCGTCAACAAGCGCATTTGCCATTAAAGGGTACATTTGCTTGACATATTCAAAAATCTCGGGATTAAAATCACTGATAAGCTGGTCAGTATTGCCCTGAATAATTTCCCACTCGGGATGCTGGATTATGTAGTCAATAACCACGCCAGGCTGCGGCCCGGCAAGCGCGAGGTCGCCCAGACAAAGCACTTTTTCGCAGTTGTTTTTCTCAATGTCCTGCATAACGCTTTCGAGCGCCTGAAAATTCCCATGGATGTCAGAAATTATTGCAGCCTTCATATAAACCTCCAGTTTATGCTAGAATTATTATATGATAAATCGCAGAAAAACAAAAGAATTACAGATAGGAAATGTGCGAATCGGCGCAAATGCGCCTGTGAGCGTGCAATCCATGTGTAACACAGACACCCGCGATGTTAAAAAAACTTTACATCAGATTAATGAACTTGCTGACGCGGGCTGTGAGGTAGTGCGGCTTGCCGTGCTGAACCCTGATGCGGCGCAGGCAGTAAAAGAAATCGTAAAATCTTCTCCTGTACCGCTTGTGGCTGATATTCATTTTGATTACCGGCTTGCGATTCAGTGCATAAACAACGGGATTCACGCGCTGCGCCTGAACCCCGGCAATATCGGCAAGCGCGAAAATGTGGAAAAGGTTGTTAAGCTTGCAAAACAGCAGTCAATCCCAATCAGAATCGGGGTTAACGGAGGTTCTTTAGAAAAAGCGGCATTCCCTCTCCCTGCGGGAGAGGGTCAGGGTGAGGGGGTAATATCATCTAAAATGGTCGCAAGCGCCCTAAAGCACATCCAAATCCTTGAAGACCTTGACTTTGACCTGATAAAAGTTTCGCTCAAATCGTCGGATGTGCTTACAACGATTGAGGCTTACCGCCTTATCGCGCAAAAAATTCCGTACCCTTTGCATTTGGGGGTTACAGAAGCCGGAACATTAAAATGCGGGCTTATAAAATCCTCTGTGGGTCTTGGAACGCT
>JAIRZW010000134.1 GCA_031267015.1 Heliobacteriaceae bacterium
ATTATCATTGCTTTTAAATCAGACTTACTCATAATAATTATTATTAAACAATAAAAGACAATTAATTACAATAACTTGACAAACGCAAAAGTTTTTTATACAACTAAAAGTGTTAACAAAAATTAATGGGGGTAATTATGAAAAAGAAGGCGTTTACATTGGCAGAGATGATGGTTGTGCTCTTGATATTGAGCATTGTTTTAGCGGCGTTTGCGCCGATAATGACCAGACGCAGCATGGCAGGAAAACCTTATTACTGGCGTTCAGAGAACAACGGCGCGCAGATATATTACGGAACAGCTGCCGGCAACAGGGTTAATATAGGTCAGAGAAATGATACAAATGACGCTAATTCAAGATTAATCATTAATACCGGCGCTGATGAGCAAAACCACATTTTGTTCAAGCGCAGCGGTACGAATCTTTTAGGATTTTTGAAGTTAGATACAAACGACAACCTGCGCATAGGCGGTACGCCTCTCACAACAGAAAACTCAAATTACGGTATTCACAATACCGGCATTGGCATCGGTTCATTGCAAAGTTTGTCGACCGGCCAGAGGAATACTGCCGTTGGCGCTAATGCTATGTACACAAACACAACCGGCTATTCTAATACCGCCCTTGGTTATGGCACTCTGTACTCAAACATAAGAGGCACTAGTAATACCGCCGTAGGTCATTATTCTCTGTACACTAACACAAGCGGCCATTATAATACAGCCATTGGTCCTTCTTCTCTGTACTCTAACACAACCGGGTCTGAGAATACCGCCTTTGGTTATTATTCTCTGCACGAAAATACAACCGGCGGGTATAATACCTCCATTGGTGATTTTTCTCTGCGCTATAACACAACCGGCTATAATACTACCGCCATTGGTCATTATTCTATGTACTCTAACAGAACCGGCTATAATAATACCGCCCTTGGTTATTATTCTCTGAACTCAAACACAATCGGCTATAATAATACCGCCATTGGTTATTATGCTTGCCGATATGTAAACGCCAACGGTTCAAATAAGACGTGTATAGGTAATAACTCCGGTCCGGCATACGGTACGGGTGATACAACCTCTACTGACAACCAAATGTGGCTGGGAACAAGTGAAACAACAGTCTATATTCCGGGAAAATTAACTGTAACCGGTACTACAACCGGACCTTCCGAAACTTGGTCAACATCCGACATCCGCCTGAAAAATGTTAAAGGTGAAAATAAGTCCGGTTTGGAAAAAATCAAGCAGCTTAAAGTCTTTAACTACACTTTCAAAGATGACAAAAAGAAAACCCCGCGTGTGGGCGTTATCGCGCAAGACTTACAAAAAATCTTCCCTGACGCGGTGACCAAGGACGAAAAAGGCTACTTACTCATTCGTATGGAAGACATGTTCTATGCACTTGTTAATGCTGTTAAGGAGCTTGACACAAAGGTTAATGCTGCGCTTTCACAGGGCAAGATTCTGAAACAAGTTCAGAATGACATGGCGGCCCAAGACGCTAAAATTAAGGAATTGGAAAAGACCCTGAAACACGGAGGTCAATCCGGCGTTCAGGGTGCCAAAATAAAAGAGCTTGAAGAACGGATTCAAAAACTTGAAGCAAAACTACAATAAACTGGATTGCTTCGGCTTACACCTCGCAATGACATACAAATTAATATACAAGCATAAAGGATTTCAGGTTTCTGCCGGTGCCGTCGTTTTCGGATATGACATGGTATTTGTCCAGATAATCCATTGAAGTCGAGCCGCCGCCGTCGAACGCCATTGCACGGTCTAAACCGAGTTCTTTGCAAAGTTCATGAACCTCGTACAAATCCATGGGGTTTTCGTCGGTGATAATCAGAATATGCACTTCGTCCGTGTTTTTCAGCCCGATAATTGTGCGCGGAACCTTTTTAAGCGCGGAAATACTGTCGCGAACCACTTTATCGCCCTGCATTACAACAAAAAATTCTTCCTCAAGCCGCAGCTGCGGATACACAAGCGGGCCGCCCTGAGCCGAAGTTACAACCATACAGCCGAAATCAACCGGACTTTTGTGCGGGGTAATCTCATAAACATAACCTTCTTTATGGCATTCAAGCACGCGGAACTCTGTCCGGTTAAGGATTTTGTCCATGTTTTGCTGCAAAACATGGTTGCCGATTAGGTTTTCGTTAAAAACAGGGTCTGCCTCGGTGTTTCTGTCAGTCACGATATAAGACACGGTTTTCCCGTTTTTAGGGTCAAAGAATCCCGCATTAACCGTCAGCCGCGCGCGCGATTTTGCGTGTGCTTCGCGGTTTGTGATAAGGTCTTCGGAAGAAATGAATTTAATTCTTTTCTTGATTTTTTTGCCCTTTAAAACAATATGGTAAATCCCGTTATCATAGCAAATGTCAATCGGCGGTTTTGCAAAAGCCGGGATTCCGACAAGAATAAATAGTAAAATTATCCACACGATGTCATGCTGAACTTGTTTCAGCATCCGGCCACCGATACCTGCGGCTAGATTCCGAAACAAGTTCGGAATGACATGAAGAATGTGTTGTATGTTTTTCATCTATAAGTCCTTTGATTTGTAAAACGCGATTATTGCGACCAGAAACACCAGCGGCGGGAATATAGCGGTCAAAAACGGATGCATTACACCTTTTTCGGCAAGCAGGTCGAAAAACGGAAGGGTTATGTAATACAGGAAAATACAGCCGATTGCGATTGTAAACCCGACCAGCCTTTGCTCGCGCGGTTTGCTGAAGCCCAAAAGCGCCCCCATTACAGCCAAAAGCACACACACAAACGGGTGGAAAAACCGCTGTAAATACTTGTTCAGCATGTACCGGTATTCCTCGTCAAGCTCCTCTTTTTTCAGGAGTTTAATATATTTTTTGAGGTCGCGGTTATTGATTTCGCGTTCTTTTTTCATAGAATAAGTCATCAGCGTAAACGCTGTTTTCGCCGAATCCCCTTTAAGAATATACATTTCAGGGATTTCGTCAATATCAATAAAAATTCCGTCCGGCGAAATTTCATAAACTTTTACGTCTTGCAGTTTCCATTTGTCGTCAAGGGTTTCGCCGTGTTTTGCAAAATAGATATTTGAAAGCTGGTGAACATCAGAGTACAGTTTTTTTGAAAAGTCGAGCACAATAATGTTTTCCATTTTTCTGTCCTGATAGCGCGAAACCACCACAGCATAGACAGGGATGTTATTATCATCTTTTTTTGTGTAGATATACTGTGTTGAGGGCCGGTTGCCTTTGATTTCGTTGAGTTTGTTTGCTGAAAACGGAATCAGTTTATCATAGGTAACAAAGCACAGCCCGGTTATGATAAGGCTTAAAGCCAATACCGGCGCGATTATGCGGCTGAAAGACAGACCGGCTGCGCGAAAAATCGTCAGTTCGGAGTCTTTGCTTAATTTATCAAAAGTAAAGAGAGTTCCGAGAAGCAGGCCGACCGGGAAGGCTTTGCCAAGAATCTTAGGAAGCTCATAAAACAAAATAAGCACTGCGGTTTTTGCAGGATAGACACCTTCTAGCACTTTTTTAATCGTGTTCAAAAGCATTTCAGGTGCAATCCATACGACCGTGAACAGCAAAATTGCCGCAACCGTTGCCCATAAAACCTGATTGAAGATGTATTTATCAAAAATTGTTGCCTTCATTACAGCTCGAAATCCTTCCCGAGGTAGAATTCTTTTGCAACAGGGTCGACAGCTACATCGCCGCTTTTACCCTGAATCTTGATTTTTCCGTCAAAGATTACGTAAGCCCGGTCCGTAATCGAAAGTGTTGCTTTCGGGTTGTGGTCGGTGATGAGCACGCCCAGACCTTTGTCTTCGGAGAGTTTGCGGATGTTCGCTTTAATCTCGCCGATTGCAATAGGGTCAATACCTGTAAAAGGCTCGTCCAGCAGGATGAAATCCGGGCTTGCCGCAAGTGCGCGCGCAAGTTCGACTCTGCGGCGTTCTCCGCCGGAAAGCGCTACTGCTGGGTAAGTGCGCAGCTTGATTATGCCGAATTCATCCAGAAGTTCTTCCAGCTTGCGTTTTTTCTCGTCTTCGGTAAGCTTTTCGTTCATTTGAAGAACGAGTTTAATATTATCTTCCACGTTTAGTTTTCTGAAAATAGAGGCTTCTTGCGGAAGGTAGCCGATTCCGGCTTTGGCGCGCACGTTCATTGGCCAGGAAGAAATATCCTGTCCGTCAACCAGCACGCGGCCTGAGTTTGGCTTAACAAGGCCCACAACCATATAAAATGTGGTTGTTTTTCCGGCACCGTTCGGCCCCAAAAGCCCCACGACTTCGCCCTTATTTATTTCAAAGCTTACGTCATTAACAACGCTTCTGTCGCCGTAAATTTTTACCAGATTTTTTGCTTCGATAATCATAATGCTTATTCTAGTTTAAAAAAAAATTTAATGCAATATTAGATTACAACCAGCATGGCAGAGAATACCTTCTTCACACACGAAAATCGCAGAAAAACGATTTTCTATCGTGTTCATAAGGTATTCTCTGCCATGCTGGTTTATTTTACATAAAAACTTGCGTTAACATAGGCATTCACGCGCAGGTAACCCTGTTCGATTACGGTAACGGATTTTTCTTCGGCATAACCCGCCGTCATATCCATGGCCGCGGCTCCCAGTTTGTTTGAAGTGTAGCGCGGTGTAGTCGTGCTGTTGCCGTCGCAGCTTATGTCCATTTGCCGGATGCTTAAAATCGTACCGTTTGCGGATTTTACCGCGGACGTTGCCTGATTGTACGCGTTTTTAGATGCTAAGCCGATAAGTTCGTC
>JAIRZW010000171.1 GCA_031267015.1 Heliobacteriaceae bacterium
TCTTCCCTTCTCCCCAACGTGGGAGAAGGTGCCCAAAGGGCGGATGAGGGGGGAAATATAGTCAGCCTGAATAAACCTGTTTTTTACGACAAAGAAGACGACAGCATGTACGTTTCTGACGCGGTTATGGAGCGCATGGCAGAGAGCTTTGCGCCGAAAGCCGAACCCACGGCTGCACAAAAGACACTCTTGCAAGCTCCGCAGACCGCACCCGAGCCGGATGAAAATATTATCGGCCAGTACAAAAACACTTATATCCTGATCGAAAAAGACGACGGCCTTGAAATCGTTGACCAGCACATTGCCGAAGAACGCTATATTTATGAGAAATTAAAATCCGAAAAAGACGTGGTTTCGCAGCTTCTTTTCGTGTCCGACGTGGTGGAGGTTTCAAGCAGCGAAGCGGAATTAATCAAAGAAAACATCGACAAATTCGAGAAATTCGGCTTTGGCATAGATTTCTTAAAAGACAATGAACTTATTTTCCGCAAGGTTCCGCAAATGCTTGCCAAGGTTAATCCTAAAGAGATTCTGGCGGATATTTTGGAGAATATTGAGGGCGCCATTGACGGGTTAGAAGAAAAAATCCTTATTACGACTTCGTGCAAAGCCTCTGTGAAAGCCGGCCAAAAGCTTTCGACCTGGCAGATGCTTGAAATCATTAAAAAATGGCGTACGACAAAAATGCCTTACACCTGCCCTCACGGCCGCCCGATTACCAAAACAATCCCTCACAAAGAGATTGCTTCTTGGTTCCAGCGCCAGGGGTAATAATTTCATTCAACCTCCTTATGATGAGAAATCTCAATGAATTTGTTTTTATTATACGTCATAATTGATAAAATGCAACACTTGAGTTTGGGAAATTATACAAGAGAGAAAAGAAAAGCGACTGGCAAGTCTTTGAATAAATTTGCCATAGAATTTGATATTGAATCTGCAAGTCTAAGCAGATTTGAAAATAACAAACAAGATATAAAATTTGGCATGCTTGTTAAAGTCGCAAGAGGCCTTGGGCAAACTCCGTCGCAATTTTTGGCTGACTATGAATCATCTGTAAATTGGCATTAATACATTTTTACTCAATATTCACGGATAAGCAGTTTTTGTCGTAGTGAAGCCGGTCTGTCAGGCAGTTGATTCTGTTCATGACCTCTTTAAACAGCGGAATCGGAAGGCTTTGTTTTCCGTCGGACGACGCGTGTTCAGGGTCGTGGTGAACCTCAATCATAACCCCGTCCGCGCCCACGACCAAGCCCGCTTTCGCCATTGGCTCAATCAGATAACGCTGGCCTGTGCCGTGGCTCGGGTCAACGATTACAGGCAGGTGAGAGTACTTTTTAATTACCGGAACCGCTGCTATGTCCATTACGTTGCGCGTGAAAGTGCTGTCAAAGCTTCTTATGCCGCGTTCGCAAAGAATTACCTGACTGTTGCCGTTGTACATGATGTGTTCAGCCGCAAGCAAAAATTCCTGAATCGTGCTTGACAGACCGCGTTTAAGGATTACGGGCCTGCTGCATTTTCCCACGGCCTTGAGGAGTTTGAAGTTCTGAACGTTGCGTGCGCCGATTTGCAGAACATCAACATAATCGCAAATCAGCTCTAAATCGCCCGCGTCCATAATCTCGGTTACCGTCAAAAGCCCGGTTTCTTCGCTGGCTTTTTTTAAATATTTTAAAGCCTTTTCTTCCAGCCCCTGAAAATCATAAGGTGAGGTTCTGGGCTTGAAAGCGCCGCCGCGAAGGAATTCACAGCCCATTTCTTTTGCTGCAAGCGCGACTTTGAGAAGCCCGTCATAATCTTCCTCGACCGAGCACGGCCCGACCATTGCAACAGGTCTGTTATCACCGCCGATTTTAACCCCGTTTGAAAACCCGATTACGGTGTCTTCCTCTTTGCGGTCGCGCGAAGCCAGCCGGTACGGCTCGCGGATAGTCTTAACCTCTTTAACCCCGTCGAGCGCTGCGATTCTGCCCGGCGTAAGAGTCGTCTTATCGCCAAAACCCTCGATTACGGTATAAAGGTCGCCGACATTAACCTTGGTCTTAAATTCGTTTTGTTTTAAAAGTTCAACAACCTTGTTTATATTTTCCTGCGCGGCTCCGCGCTCCATTATTATAATCATACTTCCTCCAGTGTTTTAAACATAACACGAAGAATCATTATAATCAACCGTATGTGCACGTTCAACACCTATGAGACTTTTTAAACAATCACCTCACACAACGGACGAGGTCGGAGTTGTCCTTGGTGGCGTAGAGCGTACCTCCGTCTCCGTAAGACGGGAGCACGGCCCACGCGAAGCCTGCGTCCTCGTACGGCTCAGAGGACCAGAAGTGGCCTAACAGACCTAATTGGTTTATAGGTTCACCTTGGAGTGAGAGCAGTTGATCGCGCGTTGGAAGACTCATACCTAGTTCGTCACAGCGCTTTTTAGCTCCTGCCCAATAATTATTTGCACAGTAAGAATTACTACTTCCTGTAGTGTCATATGAAAAATCAGGCGATCCGTCACAAGTGTTTATCGAACTGTATGATTCATTCGATGATGATACACATAAAGTACCTACCTTTGTTCCGCTGCAAGTGTTGAATATATTTGCATTTAATGTATATACGTCTTTGCCTATTTTGTTTGGCTTTGCTTTTCCGTTTATATCATATACAAGACTTAAACATGAAGTAGTCTGTGAGCCGGGTGCTGTTATATCATCTATTGAACACTCAGGGTTATAACTTAAGATTGCTGTATAACCGTTTATCAATCCTATCCCTAAAGCTTTTGTTCCCCAGTTTCCTTCGTTTAAGTTACTTGAATTCTTTAAGTCCTTAGTTTCCACTGTTTCACTGCCGTCACTGCTTGTTACTGTCGCTGCAAAACAACCTGACGGGTCCGGACATACTTGTAATACTTTTAAATACTTTTTTAATTCATTTACAAACGCTTCTGTAGTAGAATAACCCGTTAACATTTCATTAACGTTCATTTGTCTTGTTGCTTGCTCTAACCGATTGTTAAATACATCTTTGGCAGTCGCGTAAGATTTCTCCCTCCAATCCTGAATAAGCCCCGGCATGACCAGCGCCGCCACTACCCCGATAATGCCTAATGTAATCAAAACCTCTGCCAAGGTAAAACCTACTCTGTCATTGCGAGCCCTTAGGGCGAAGCAATCCAGTTTACAATAACTGCCGTTTTTCTGGATTGCTTCGTCACTACGTTCCTCGCAATGACGTGTTTGTGTAACTTTTTTTCTCATACTTATCTCCTATCTGTTACGAAATGTAACTACTCATGATTAGACTACAAATTCTGGAGTTTGTCAATACTTTTGTGGTATAGTCTATATATGAACAGAAAACCAATAGTTGCAATAGTCGGAAGGCCGAATGTGGGCAAATCTACATTCGTGAACAGGCTTGCGGGTGCGCGACACTCAATCGTCGACGACATGCCCGGCGTTACGCGCGACCGGATTTATTTTGACGTCGAGTGGCAGCATAAGCACTTTACCGTAATCGACACAGGCGGCATAATTCCGGGCGGCGAAGACGAAATTATGCTCTCAATCTTGGATCAGGCAAAAATTGCATGCGAAGAAGCAGACAAAATAATCTTTCTCGTGGACGGCAAAGAAGGCGTGAACCCCGTGGATTCCGACATTGCAAACATTCTGCGCCAATCAAATAAACCCGTAATCCTTGTCGTAAACAAAATTGACAACCCGCAGTCATTTATGATGGTTAATGATTTTTACGGGCTTGCGCTGGGCGAGCCGATGGGGCTTTCCGCGCTTCACGGAAGCGGAGGCGTCGGCGATTTGCTGGACGTGCTTACGGAGGATTTTGAGACCACAGATGAGGATGAGGAAGATTCAACAATCAAAATCGCAATCGTTGGACGGCCAAACGCAGGAAAATCCTCGATAGTAAACGCGCTTCTCAACGAAAACCGCGTGATAGTTTCGGATGTTTCCGGCACAACCCGCGACAGCATTGACAGCAGGGTAAATGCCGGGGGACAGGATTTTGTAATTATAGATACCGCAGGAATCCGTAAAAAAGCACGGGTTGATTACGGTGTGGAAAAGTTTGCCGTTGACCGCGCAATCCGTTCAATCCGCGACTGCGACGTGGCGCTTCTGGTAATCGACGCAACAGAAGGGATTTCAGACCAGGATAAAAAGATTTCGTCCATAATCACCGAGGCCGGAAAAGGCTTAATCATCGCGATTAACAAGTGGGATTTAATCGAAGATAAAAAATCCAACACCATGAGTCAATTTGACAAGGCGCTTGCCAATGAGATTCCGTTCCTTGCGTACGCGTCTAAAATCTACATCAGCGCGGTTACGAAACAGCGGTTAAACAAGATTTTTGAACAGGCGCGCGATGTTTATGAACAGGCTACAAAACGCGTGTCCACAGGGCTTTTGAACAAGGTTGTCAAAGAAGCCTACATGCTTAACCCGCCGCAAAGCGTTAAAGGCAAGCGGTTGAAGGTGTTCTACACAACCCAGTTCGGTGTGGCGCCGCCGCATTTTGTAGTTTTTGCAAACAATTCGGACCTGATGAAAGACCATTACAAAAGATATCTTGAGAACAAGCTGCGTGAAGCTTTCGGCTTTTTCGGCACCCCGATAAGAATCTCGGTGAGAGAGCGTTCGGAGAAAAAATGACGTATGGATTTTGACAATATTATTTTTAAGTGATAATATATTTTAGTATGATTAATATTGTGAAGGGAACAAAGGATATATTGCCTCAAGACGCTGCGCAGTGGCAGAACATGGAAGCCAAAGCGCTTGAAGTCTTTTCAAAATATGGCTATAAGGAAATCCGCACTCCGGTTTTTGAAGCCACAGAGCTTTTTTCGCGCGGGGTTGGCGATACGACCGATATTGTTAACAAAGAGATGTACACGTTTGAGAAAAACGAACGCTCGCTTACGCTGCGGCCCGAAAACACTGCCGGGGTTGTGCGCTCTTATATTGAAAACGGCATGTCGCGGCTTTCTGCACCCGTGAAACTCTGGTACAAAGGTCCGATGTTCCGCTACGAACGCCCGCAAGCCGGACGTCAGCGCCAGTTTCACCAGGTCGGTGTTGAAATGTTCGGGATAAAAGACGCGGCAGCAGACGCCGAAGTTATTTTAACTGCGGTGGACTATTTAAACGCGCTCGGGCTGTGCGATTTAGAGGTTGAAATAAATTCGCTGGGCTGTCCTGAGTGCCGCGAGGGTTACAAAATAAGGATTAAGGCAGAGCTGAAAAAGGATTTTGACAGCCTTTGCCCGGACTGCCAAAGCAGGTTTGAAAAAAATCCGCTGCGGATTTTAGACTGCAAGGTTCCGTCCTGTCAGGCGCTTGTTGCGGGGATTCATAAGGATTTTATCTGCGGTGGGTGCGCGCAGCACTTTGAACAGGTGCTTTCTTATCTTGACGCGCTGAAAATCAAATATACCGTGAATAAAATGATTGTGCGCGGGCTGGATTATTACAACCGCACTGTTTTTGAGATTAAGTCAAACAACCTTGGCTCGCAAAACGCGGTGTGCGGCGGCGGGCGATACGACAGCCTTGTCAAAACCCTCGGCGGCGAAGACACTCCGGCAGTCGGCTGGGCAATGGGTATGGAGCGCTTAAACTCGCTTATTGCGCCAATCGAGCCGCAAAAGCTTGACGCTTACATAGTTTCTAACTCTACAACGGCCGCGTTCGGGCTTGCGCAGGAGCTTAGAGGTGCAGGATTGAGCGTTGAATTTGATTTATCGAACAAAAAGTTTACAAAACAGCTTGAAAAAGCTGCCAAGACAGCGGAGTTCGCGCTGATTCTCGGGGAAGATGAGGTTGAAAATAACACGGTTTCGGTTAAAAATTTGAGTACGGCAGAACAAATAACAGTCAAAAGGAGTGAAATATGCACAATCCTGTTGAGAAAGTAATAACCGCGCTCACAGAGGCGCTTAACAAGAAATTTGAAGACTTTAAAGGAATGTACCTTTTCGGGATTCATCTTGACGGACAGCTCCACAAGTTTGATGATATAGAGCTTGTGGCGATTTTTGACACCGAAGACAAATCAAAAAGAGAAACAATCTGGCCGATTATAGGCAAAATCGAAACAGACATGGACGTCTGTATTGATTTGTACCCCTACACACAAGCGGAATTTGAGGCCGACGAAGAATTATACGAACAGGTTATGGAAGAAGGCATCTTCTACGATAAGACAGGAGCAAAACAGATGCGAGCGGATAAGGAGATTCCGCAATAAATGCGGAATGACGAAAATACCGCGAGTGCGTTGACAAAATAAAGCCGATATATAGGCAGTTAGTAAAATAGTACAAAAACAAAGGAAAGGCGGCTTACGGAAATCGTAGGCTTGATGAAAAAATGGATAAAATTACTATACGTTCAGACAGAAAAGACGATTACAAATTCACGTACAAAGGTGAAGAAGTGGTTCTGCGCGCAGGGAAAATAATCAGCATAGCAAACGGCTTAAACGACGTAGTTCTTCCGACCAGTGAAATGAAAATTATTAATAATTTAATTGTGATTAAGTAGCAATTTTTTTTATTCACGGGTTTTTGAAGGGGTATGTTAGTTCAATATACCCCTGAAAGTCCGTCGTTCGGGAAATATAAATGTAAATTCAGCCGTGAATTAGAGGCTTATATTGCAAACCCCTGCAAAGAACGCTCGGTTGAAGTTGTTAAAGAGCTTCAGAAACTTGCGGACAGGAGAATGAAAAATCTTCACATCGGAGAAGGTTTTCACAATAAGGCGTATATCGCGGACGATTATTATGTTTTTAAAATTCCAAAAAACCAAGAGGCTAAAGTTGGCCCGGTTAAACTTATTGAAAATATTTTTACGAATTTAAAGACTTATTTTGGCAATACAGTGGCGCAAATAGGTAACTTTGAGATAGTAAAGAATGCGGCAATAAAGAAAGAGCTTGTAGAAGCAGGGGTTCCGGCAAAGATAAAATGCAATATGGAAAAATATTATGAAACAGTGTATTTGCCGAAGTTTTCATCGCTTCCGCAAAAAGCTTACGATGACCTTGCGTACGATTGCAGTGTTTTGAACGAGTCCGGAGACGGCTTATCGTGTTGGGGGTTTGACTATGTTAATACGAATAATTTCGTTGCTGCCGGCAAGAAAATAAGAACTGTTGATGAAATGGATTATCTGACGCAAGACGAAAATAAAACCAGCGACCTTATGAATATATTTCTCTTTATGTACAATAAAGACACTGCAATAAGACCCGGTTTGAAAGTTTCGGATAAGGTTTTGAAAATGAAACAAACTATATTTAAAAAATGGCTTCTTGCAGCGGAAAAATACCGGCTTCCATTCCCGAGAATGGCAGCAGATAAAGCTGATATGGATATATGCATGGAGATTGCCGGATTTGGAAATGATTTTGAGCCTGTTGAAAAGTATATTGAAAAGCTTCGTTCCGCATACCCGGAAGATTCGGCAAAACGTATAAGACTTTTAGACAACTATTTAGACGCCCTCAGCTAAACGTTCAGGCATTGTTTTATCAGCATGCATTGGTTTTCTGACTTTTAACGAGGATAACGAGCTTATAGGTGTTGGCGTTTTAAGCGGCGATAACTGCCATAATTAAGGCCTTAAAGCGTTTTTTGACTCTGTTTGCAGTCTTGATTACCTCTGCGTGGGTTAATTTTGCTTCGCTTGTGCCTGAGGCGTAGTTTGTAATGCAGCTTATGCCTAAGATATTCATTCCGCAATAGTTTCCGACGATTGCCTCAGGCACGGTTGACATTCCCACGGCGTCTGCGCCCAGGGTTCGCGCCATTTTTATTTCTGCCGGGGTTTCGTAAGTCGGCCCGGAATTCGCCAGGTAAACCCCGTGCTGAAGCTCAAATCCCAACTTTTTCGCATATTTGTCCGCAATGTCGATTAAATATTTTTTGTAAACCTCGCTCATGTCAGGAAATCTTTCGCCTAAATCATCGTCATTCGCGCCTCGGAGCGGATTTTCGCCGATAAGATTGATGTGGTCGGTGATTAGCATTAAATCACCCGGGTGAAAGCTCTCATTTACCGCGCCTGCTGCGTTCGTCAGAATCAGGGTTTTTACGCCGAGGTGTTTCATGACCTTGACCGGAAAAGTTATTTCCTCAAGCGAATGGCCTTCGTAAAAGTGGTTTCTGCCCTGCATCATGACTACTTTTTTATTGTTAATCTCCGCAAAAACAAGCCTGCCTTTATGTCCGGCTACATTGGAATTTATAAACCCGGGGATTTCATTGTAAGGGATTGCGATTTTGCAGTGCTCGTCTGCGATTTCGCCGAGGCCTGAGCCGAGAATAATCCCGATTTCCGGCCGGAATCCGTTCGTTTCTCTTGATATTAATTCTAAAACTCTGTCCATTTCCCCCCTCACCCTCTCCCGCATATAGGAGAGGAAGAATATCAAAATTTAATTTAAGTTGGCCGAAACCTCTGCAATTACCCGCGCCACGTCAGCGCCGCCAACGGAAACCTCAAGGATTAGCAGGCTTTGGATAAAAACAGTTTCGCTGTATTCCATTGTTTCAAGGTTAACTATGTGAAACTCAATAAAATCGTCGCCCGCGTAAACGAGCTTCCCGTAATCGCCTCCGGTCGCCCATTTTATGAACATATATTGATTTTCAAAATTTTTAAGTCTTTGAACTAATCGCATATACCTCTCCCCTTTATATAATTTTAGTGATTTTTGGGGATATGTCAAGTTATTACAAAAAGAAAAAAACCCGGCGATTGCCGGGTCTTTTCAGAGTTTATTACTCCGGACAACCGAAGGCGATTGTCAGGTGTTCGCGCGGGTTAACCGCTGAGATTTTCTGGCCTTTAGGGTCTACAAGATAAGCAACTTCGTCGCCGCTGCTCTGGAACAAGCCCATTGTACCGGACAGGACAGTTCTTGCAGCGTCAACAGGCGCTTTTGCCGTTTCCCAAAGCCCGTCGCCTAAGCTTCTTGCTGACGCGCCGAGTTCACCCTGGAATACGTTACCAAACGCATAG
This sequence comes from Heliobacteriaceae bacterium, assembly GCA_031267015.1. GTDB lineage: Bacteria > Cyanobacteriota > Vampirovibrionia > Gastranaerophilales > Gastranaerophilaceae > UBA947. Next base: position 9,060 of record JAIRZW010000171.1, read on the forward strand.
CCCACATCGTTAGTGACGTTTTCCGCCGCGTTACCGATGTTTGTCAGGATTCCGCCCGCTGTACGGCCTACCGTACCAATCAGCGAACCTGCAAGCGTGAACGGAAATTCAACTACGCGCGCAACAGGGTTTACCTGTTTATCTTTATTAATTTGCGCTGTCAGAATCTGTCTTGGTAATGTTGCTTTACAGTCACCGTTTTTGATGTCGGTGAATGACAGTTTCAACGCGCCCTTGTCACAGCCGGAAGGTCTGATAACTTCAACGACCTGGCCGCTTACAGTCGAACCGCAAGGGTAAGTTACGCCGTTGATAGATATCTCTTCCATGGTTTTAGCACGGAAATACTGGCCTACGTGGGAAGACTTTGCCGTGATTTGGTCGAGCATTGCGATTTGCAATGTAGGAACCTGAACGGTTTCCTGCTGCTCCATGTAAGCTTGTTTGTCCGGCTCGGGACATACAGGGCAGATGTCGTTTGCTGTTTTGGGGTTTGTGTCATAGCCGAGCGCTACACGTACGGTTTGCATCATTGAAGCCACATCCGCACGCGACGCGTCTTTATTAGGCGAGATTAAGTGCGGGTTTGGCATGTCTTTTAATGCGCCGTTTTCAAGAGATTTTGCAACAGGGATTCTTGCCCACTGAGGAACAGTGTTTCCGTCTGAGTATTTGCTTAAAATCTCATCGGCTTTACATTCGTCCATTTCACAAGTCATGCCTTTTGCGATTGTTGAAAGCGCTTCAACGCGCGTTACAGGCGCTTTCGGTCTGAAGGTTCCGCCGGGATAGCCGGCAAGCAGGTTGTCGTCAACCGCTTTTGCGATTGCAGCGTTGGCCCAGTGTGAGGACGAAACATCTTTAAATAAGTTTTCGCGTGTCATGCCGCAGCTAAGATTGAAACCTTTTACCAGAATTGTTGCAAATTCTGCGCGGGAAATGTTTCTTGAGGGCCTGAAGTAGCCGTCAGGATAGCCTACTACTACGTTGTTTATGGCGAGTTTGTCAATGTCGCATGACGCCCAAAAGCTGTTCGGGACATCAGGGAACTCGCATCCGCCTTGTGTTAAACCCGCTGCAGCGCCGGTCATCTGGCCGCTCTGAGAGGTATAACTAAAAGGGATTAGAGAAGTCCTCGTTGCGTCAAGTGAGCTTGAAGTTTGAATGTTTACGGGGTTGGCACAGCCTTGAGAGCTGCTGCCAACAGGGGTTCCGTTAATCATTGCACTGTTAAGCGACGGTAACTGGGCTGCTGCACCTGTTGTACCGCATCCGCAGTCTGAAGAAATGACTACACCGGAGCTGTTTGTAGCAATGTTTTTAAAGCTTTCCGCTACGTAGGGCGTTTCAATTGAAGCTACACCCGCAGCAGCTTCGCCGACATAGTTGTTTGCGCCGTAAACTGCGTTAGGATAGGCATAAACCTGTCTCATGTCTTTTCTTTCGGGCTTGCCTCCGCCCGGGCACACTGCCGCTGCCGGTGCTGAAGCACCTACACAGTCTTGTTCTTTGTTTTTGCAGCCGCAGTCAGGCTTATGCTTTTTCTCTTTTTGTTTTTTGCAAGGGCATTCTTCTTTTTTCTTCTCTTTTTTCTTTTTGCATCCGCAGTCCGGTTTTGCCTCTTCAAGCGGGCATGCCGGGCCTGTCATTGTTTCCTGCGGAAAAGCCTTTTCACATGGTGCCTTTGGTGCGGCTTTTGAACACGGGCAAGCGGCCATCGCCTGATTTAGCGAACACGATGCTATTCCAACGGCGATTGCGGCTGCCACAGTTAGTTTCTTCATTGTCATTTTATTTTTACCTCCTTGTGTTGATAGTGAATGGTGAGTTGTGAATCGTGAATAGTTCTTCAAAAACTTGACTATTCACTGTTTACTATTCACTATTCACTAACGATAAGCATTGCCAAAAGAGGTTATCCAACCGAGCTATTTGTTTTTCGGGCTTAAATGTAAATTTTTGTTTACATTAGCGAAAAGAACTAGCAAAAATTTTATTTACGTGTATTATACACATGGTAACAAAACAGAAAGGAAAGTCATGCAGATTCAACCTGTTCAGTCCAGCCCGTCATTTGAAAGTTATATTGGTATATTTAGATTAGAAAATGAACCCCAAATTCTAGACCAAATTTGTAAAAAAGCTTTAGAGTATGCTCCTATGCTTAAAAAATTTGAAAAAGATATGTTTGTCGGTGTCTGTGAGCAATTTCATAAAGGTGTTATTGTCTCTACGGGTGAAAACAAAAAGATGCCTTCCGGCATTATCGAACAACAGCTTGAAATGGTTGACCATCCTTTATTTAAAGCCATTGATGATATTGTGAAACCTATCAAACATAAGCTAGCTATTGATAGACCTGTCTATGATGAAGAAATTTCTTGTCTTAGGGAAGTAGCCTCTACTATCGGTAATGTTAAGAGTGAGAATTCTTGGGAAGCAGTAGTTGAAACTATAAGGTTAGGCGATATTAAATTTAATAGACAGCTTGGAAGCAAGATCTATCAGTCCAACGGAAAGGCTACTATATACTATGATTCTTATTGTAATCCTAGAAGAGATATAGAGCATATGGATGAGTTAATTGAAATAGGTTTTGCTAAAGACAGATATGAATGCAATAATTTTGCTGATTTTGAGGATTTGGATTATTAAGTTAAATGAATAGTGAACTAAAACATATAGCAATAATCATGGACGGCAACCGGCGCTGGGCAAAAGAGAGAAACCTCTCGTCGGCTGTGGGACATAAAAAAGGCGTTGAGGCTTTGAGAGCCGCTTTAAAGGCATGCCAAAAATTCGGCATTAAGTATCTTACGGTCTACGCGTTTTCCACCGAGAACTGGAACCGCAAGCCCGAAGAAGTTAATTTTTTAATGGATTTACTCGCCCATACTATTAAAAACGAATTGCGCGAAATGCATGAAAATGGTGTTGTGTTACGGTTTATCGGCAACCTTGAGCCGCTTAACCCCAAACTGCGCGGGATTCTGGATAATGCCATGGAGGTTACGAAAGATAATACGGGCGTAAATCTTCAAATAGCCTTCAATTACGGCGCGCGCGCGGAAATCGTGCAGGCATGTGCAAAAATTGCCGCTGACGGCCTGAACCCCGAAAGTATCACGGAAGAAACGATTTCACGGTATTTATACACCGCAGGGATTCCTGACCCGGATTTGTTAATCCGTACGGGCGGCGAAATGAGGGTTTCTAACTTTCTGCTGTGGCAGCTCGCTTATTCAGAGCTTATCGTAACCCGGCAGTACTGGCCGGATTTCAATGAAGAATCGCTTTTGGAAGCCATAGAGGAGTTTAAACAGCGGCACAGAAGGTTTGGAGCATGAGAGAAATCGTTTTTGCAACGAATAACCCGCATAAATTAGAGGAACTCAGTGAAATAGCAGATGCGTATTTCCCTCTCCCTACGGGAGAGGGCCAGGGTGAGGGGGCAATTAATTTCATTTTGCCACCCAAAGGTTTCAATCCGATTGAAACCGGCGAAACTTTTGAAGAAAATTCGCTGATTAAGGCGCGCGAAGCCGCGCGTTTGAGCGGAAAACCTGCTTTAGCGGATGATTCAGGGCTTTGTGTTACGGCTCTTGGCGGCGCGCCCGGGGTTCATTCGGCAAGATATGCAGACACTGCGCAAGGCCGTATTGACAGGCTTTTAAAGGAGCTTGAGTCTTATGAAGACCGAAGCGCAAAATTTGTGTGCGTAATGACTTTGGTGGACGAAGCCGGTGAAATTTTATTCACTGCCCGCGGCGAATGCCATGGCGAAATTGCCCGCAAACAGTCCGGCATAAACGGTTTTGGCTATGACCCCGTGTTTATCGTAAAAGATTCCGGCAAAACTATGGCTGAAATGAGTGAAGAGGAAAAAAACTTAATCTCCCACCGCGGCCTGGCATTGCGTCAGATTCTTGCATATTTTAATGTTTGATTTATTATAGTTGTGAGGGAGAAAAATGAAGAGAAATATTTTAATTATAATAGCCCTGCTTATTTGCGCGATTGCGCTGAGGTTTGGATTTAACGCGGTTATGAAGACAATGGCAGGCAATGCAGCGAAAAACAGGCCTGCACCTGAGGTTACGGCCGTGCAGGTTGAAGAAAAACAGGTTATCAGAAGCTTTGAGGCGCCCGGAAGGGTTGTGTCAAAGTATCAGGTGAATGTAGGGGCGCGTATTGCAGGGTATTTGCAGCAGAGCTTTTTCAAAGAAGGCGATTTTGTGAAGGCCGGACAGGTTCTGTTCCGGATTGAACCCGCGGAATACTCCAATGCCGCGGCTGTTGCGAGCGCGAATGTTGCAGATTTCAGAGCACGGCTTGATTATGCCGAAAAACAGCTTGCACGTGCGGCTGAACTGGTTAAACAGGATTACATTGCAAAGGCGCAGTATGACAATCTTTTGTCCCAGCGGAATTCTTTGCGCGCGTCGCTTGCGTCTGCCCAGGCGTCTTACAATGATGCAAACAGAAATCTGGGCTATACCACTGTAAAAGCCCAGGTTGACGGCCGTGTGGGGATTATCACGGTTACTGTCGGAAACTATGTGTCGCCGTCGTCCGGGCCGCTGACAACGATTTACAGCACAAACCCGATTTTTGTCACGTTTCCGCTTGAATCAACCGACTTTGCCGCGCTTGCTAATGCAGATGAAGGTAACAGCATAAACCGCAAGGTCGAATTAGTTCTGCCGGGCGGTGTAACATACGGACTTACAGGGGTTCAGGATTTTCAGGATAACAAAGTCGACCTGTCAACAGGTACGATAACCATGCGTGCGACTTTCCAAAACCCTGATAACGAGCTGATTAACGGGGAGTTTGTAACCGTAAAACTCTATTCAAATAACCCTGTGAATGTTCCTGTGGTGCCGCAGACAGCAGTACAAGAGAATCAGGCCGGTAAATATGTCTACAAGCTTGACGACGAAGGGCTTCCGCAGCTTACGTACATCAAAACAGGCCGTCAGGAAGGCGATAATTACATTGTGAACGAAGGCCTGCAAAAAGGCGACAGAATAATTATTGACGGCATACAAAAAGTCGTTCCGGGAAAGCCCGTGAAAATAGTGAGTAGTGAACAGTGAATAGTGAACAGTTCAATAAAACCCAATCATATTTGTTTATAAAACGCCCTAAGCTTGCAATAGTAATCTCGCTTGCCATAGTGCTTGCCGGGGTTTTGCTTATGACGCAGCTTCCGCTTGAGGAATATCCGTCGATAACTCCGCCGCAGGTAGTGGTTTCGGCTACATACGCAGGCGCAAGCGCGGATGTAATTGAGTCCACAATCGCAGCGCCCGTAGAAGCGCAGTTAAACGGGGTTGAAAACATGATTTACATGTCGTCGTCCTCGCAAAACGGTTCGTACTCTTTGACTTTGTACTTTGCGGTCGGTTCTGACCCAGATATGGCGCTGATTAACGTCCAAAACCGGCTTCAGCTTGTAACCCCGCGTCTGCCCGAAGAAGTCAGGCGTTACGGACTTGTGGTGCAAAAATCAACCGGCGGCCCGGGTGTGATGATGATTTCGGTCGGGTCGCCCACAAATACTTTTGATGCACTGTACGTTGCGAATTATGCCTCAATCTATATTAAAGATGAACTTGCGCGGGTAAAAGGCGTGGGTAAGGTTAATGTTTTCGGGTCGTCGGATTATTCAATGCGGGTTTGGCTGGACGCGTCAAAGATGGCGAGTCTGGGCGTGTCTGTAAACGAGGTTATTGCCGCGATTCAGCAGCAAAACACCCAGGCGCCTGCCGGTGACCTTGGCGTGGAGCCGATGGAAAATAAACAAATGGTTAAGCTTACGCTCAGAACCAAAGGCCGTTTGAAAGATGCCTCTGAGTTTGAGGAAATTATTGTGCGCGAAAAGCCGGACGGGTCGCAAATAAAGCTTAAAGACCTTGCGCGCGTTGAACTTGGCGCGGAAAGCTATTCGTTTTTCTCGCGTATAAGCGGGATTCCGACTGCAATTATTTCCGTAACCCAGCTTCCGGAGGCCAATGCAATTGATTTGTCAACCCGTTTACAAAAGAAAATGGCTGAATTGAGCAAGGGTTTTCCACAGGGGATTGAGTATGAGATTGAGCGCGACGAAACCGCTTTTGTACGCGAATCTATCAAGGAAGTTATTAATGCGATTCTGCTGGCCGTAATTCTGGTCGGCGCGGTTACGTATCTGTTCCTCGGAAGCTTTCGGGCGGCATTCATTCCGTTCTGCGCGATTCCGGTGTCGTTAATCGGTGTGTTTATTTTAATGCAGTTCTTCGGGTTTTCGATAAACCTGTTAATCCTGTTTGCGCTTGTGCTTTCGGTGGGGCTGGTTGTCGACGACGCAATAGTTGTGCTCGAAAACTCCCAGCGCCACATACATGAAGGCAAAACCCCGGAAGAATCCGCTGAAATTACCATGAAAGAAGTTTTCGGTGCGGTTATGGCAACGTCGCTCGTGTTAATGGCCGTGTTTGTGCCGGTTTCGTTCCTGGGCGGGATTACGGGGCAGATGTTCAGGCAGTTTGCGCTTGCAATTGCAGCCTCTATCGGGCTGTCAACCATTGTGGCGCTTACGCTTTCGCCTGCGCTGTGCGCTATGATTCTGAAAACCGACAAGGCTGATTTTGAGTTTATTCATAAGTTTGATGAGTGGTTCAACGGGGTGCGCGACAAGTATCTCAAGGGCGCAGAGGCGTTTGTGGATTCGCCGAAGCTTACGCTCACGGCTTTTGCTATAATACTTTTGTTTATCGTGGTTATGTTTAAGATGATTCCGACCGGGTTTTTGCCGGCAGAAGACCGCGGGGCGGTGTTTACGCAGATTCAGCTTCCTGACGGCTCGTCCGCGTCCAGAACCGACGCGGTTGCGCGTGAAGTCGAAGAACGAATTATGAAAGTTCCGGGTGTTGCCACTACGATAACGCTTGTCGGGTTCAGCGGCGAGAACACGGCTATGGTTATTGCACGGTTTGACGACTGGAACAAGCGTAAGAAAAAAGACCTTTCTATGCAGAGTATTTTAGGCAAAATCCAGAAAGAGTTTGCGAATTACCCGTCCGCGACAGTTGCGACCTTTGCTCCGCCTGCGATTTCAGGGCTTGGTATGTTTGGCGGATTTGAATATCAGCTTTTGGACAATGGTGACAGAAGCCCTCAGGAGCTTTACGAAGAAGCGGTGAAACTAATAACTGCGGCCAATCAGGCGCCGGAAATTTCTATGGCATATACTTCTTTTACCGCGAACCTTCCGCAGCTGCTGCTTGATATTGACACGAGCAAGGCGCTGGCGCTGGGTGTGGATATGAGCGAGATTTACAGCGCGCTTGCAGGGTATTTTGCAAAAGCTTATGTGAATGACTTTAACAAATTCGGCCGGGTTTACAGGGTTTATATTCAGGCAGAAGGTGTTTACCGCGAGAATCCGAGTGATTTGGAGCAGGTGTTTGTCAGAAACCGCAATGGCCAAATGCTGCCGCTTTCGGCTGTAATAAAGACCAGGAACATTACCGGGCCTTATTCTTTGCCGCGCTTTAATATGTATAAAGCGGTTACAATAAACGGCACAGGCAAGGCCGGCGTGAGTTCGGGCGATGTCATGAAAACCATGGCAAAGCTTTCAGACGAAGTCCTGCCAAAAGATATGGGCTTTGTATGGTCAGGAAGCTCTTTACAGGAGCAGGAATCCGGCGGACAATTAGGCGGTGTGCTTGCAATGTCGCTGGTGTTTGTATATTTGTTCCTTGTTGCGCTTTATGAAAGCTGGCTTTTACCGGTTGCGGTTCTGCTGGTTTCGCCGGTTGCGCTGGTAGGGGCGTTGATTTTGCAGTACATGTACGGCTATTCGCTTGACCTGTACGCGCAAATCGGGCTTGTAATGCTTATCGGCCTGAGTACAAAGCAGGCGATTTTGATTATAGAATTTGCAAAAGAGGCGCTTGACAGCGGTATGGCAGTTAAAGAGGCTGCAATGCAGGCGGCAAAACTCAGGTTCCGCGCGGTTATGATGACAAATATTGCGTTCATTCTGGGGCTTTTGCCGCTAATCATGGCACGCGGCGCGGGTGCGGCCAGCCGTAATTCAATAGGCGTAATTGTTACCGGCGGTATGATTGCGGTAGCGTTTGCCGGAACCTTCCTTGTGCCGGCGTTCTTCGCTTTGATTGAAGGGTGGAAAGAGAGGTTAAGAAGATGAGTAACGTCATTGAGAGTAACCAACGGGAGCGAAGCAATACGGCTTTTAGTAAAGATTGTTTAATCGGCTGGATTGCTTTGTCGCTTACGCTCCTCGCAATGACGTTTACGCCGGTTTTGGCCAAAGATATCGGCAACAAGATTAATACCAAGGAATACCCGAGCGCGCAGGAGGTCTTGCCGCAACCGGATTTTGTAATTCAGGGTTCGGTTGAAAAAAATCTTGACATGACGCTTGAGCGCTGTATTGAAATTGCGCTGGGCAACAATCCCCAAATTGCCGCGGCTTTCAACGATATCCTCGCTTCTGATGTAAGAATTAAGCAGGTTTGGTCGAATTACTTCCCGCAATTAAGCTGGCAGACCGGTTATACAAAAATCCGTAACCTGCAGTTATCTGACGCGTTCGGCGAAACTTTAGCGTTTAACTACTGGCTTGCGGGTCAAATCTCGCTCCAGCAAATGCTTTATGACTTCGGGGTTACGGCAAATCAGGCTACGATTAGAAAATTGGATTATGAAGCCTACAAAACCACCCTCGGTGCAACGGTTAATGACGTGATTTTCCAGACAAAAGATGCGTATTACAATCTTTTATATGCTTTTGAAAGCCGAAAAGTCGCACTGGATACGGTTAAGAAGTTTGAAATGTTTTACAATCAGGCAAAAGCGTTTTATGAAATCGGGATGAATCCTAAGGTAGACGTGACGATTGCCGAGGTCAACCTCAGCAATGCCAAACTCCAGCTTATTCAGGCTGACAATGCCGTAAATATTGCGGTGGCAAAGCTTAATAATGTTATGGGTGTGCCTTTTATAGATACTTACGATGTGCAGGAGCGGCTTAAGTATAAGCCTGTGCAGATGAGTTTTGACGGTGCCGTGAAAGCTGCGCGCGAGGCGCGGCCGGAGCTTAAGCTGGCTGAACTTAAAGTCGAAAGCGCACGGCAGACTTTGCAGCTGACTAAAAAGTCCTACTATCCGACGATTGTGGCAGAAGGCCAGCTTATGGTCGGGGGTAATCATCCCGTTTCCAACTACGGTTACAACTACGGTGCGTACATAAGCTTCCCGACTGTTAATACAATGCTTATCAAAAACGAGATTAAAGAAGCGCGGTTTCTTTATGATAAAGAGATTGCGAACGCAAAGAATACACAGAATCAGATTTATTTGGAGATTCAGAACGCATATTTGTCGCTTGAGGAAAAGCGGAATCAAATGCCTGTGGCGGCTTTGGGCGTGAAGCAGGCAAAAGAGAATTACGAGCTTTCGTACGGCCGTTATCGCGTTGGCGAGGGGAATCCGACTGAACTTAAGGACGCACAAATCAACTACCAGCAGGCGCAGTTGCAATATTACGCCGCGCTTTACCAGTATAATTTTGCAAAAGCCTCACTGGAAAAGGCTGTCGGCAAAAATATTGTTGAAGAGGCGCTTCCGGTAGAATTAGAAGAATAGTCTTGACAAAATCCAAAATTTTTTATATAATTAAAAGTTCTTAAGGAAAGGAAGAAAGTATGAAAAAGAACGCCTTCACATTGGCAGAAATGATGATAGTTCTGCTAATATTAAGCATCATTCTGGCGGTGTTTGCACCGATAATGACAAAGCGCAGCACGGCCGGAAAATCTTCTGAATACTGGCGTTCAGAGAATGGCGGCGCGCGGATATATTACGGACTTGCTGCCGGCAGCAGGGTTAATATAGGTCAGAAAAACATTGTTGGTGACACTGATTCAAGACTGGTCATCAATACCGGCGACGATAACCAAAACCATATACTGTTCAAGCGCGGCGGTAGTAATCCTTTAGGCTTTTTGCGTATGGATACAAATGACAACCTTCGCATAGGCGGCATGCCTTTTAGAGCAGCAACCTCTGTGTTTACTGGTGGTCACAATACCGGCATTGGCATCAGTTCATTGACGAGTTTGTCAACCGGCCATTCAAATACAGCTGTGGGTAATAATTCTCTGCGCGCTAACACAGGCGGCAGGGGTAATACAGCCGTGGGTGCCAGTTCTCTGCTTACTAATACAACCGGTTTTTCTAATACAGCCATGGGTGCTTGGTCTATGCGTAATAACACAACCGGCAATTCTAATATAGCCGTGGGTGATAGTTCTCTGTTTGCTAACTCAACCGGCAGTGATAATACAGTCGTTGGTTATTATTCACTGAACTCAAACTCAACCGGCAGTAATAATACAGCACTTGGTTATAATTCTTGCAGAAATGTCACAGGGTCAAATAAAATTTGTATTGGCGCAAGTTCCGGCCCTGAAAGCGGTAGTACTATGACCACAGATGCCATTGAACGGGTTTTTATAGGTTCGGCCTCTAACTTATCCGGTTCGCCAAAAATTCCGGATACAAGTGCAGTGCTTGAAATACATAATCACTCAAGACCCAAAGTCGTAATTAATGGTGACTTACTTGTTGCAGGTGGTATAGAATTCGGTGGTTTTTGTACCATAGAACAACGCTACTCAGGCGATATGTTATCATGTGATGATCGGCTTGGTAATTCTATTGATCCTGGGTATTTTGTTAATTATTCTGACCTGCGTTTGAAGAATGTCAAGGGAGAAAACAAATCAGGGCTTGATAAAATCAAACAGCTTAAAGTCTTTAACTATACCTTTAAAGACGACAAAAAGAAAACTCCGCGTGTGGGCGTTATCGCGCAAGACTTACAAAAAATCTTCCCTGACGCGGTAACCAAAGATGAAAAAGGCTATTTACTCATCCGCATGGAAGACATGTTCTATGCGCTCGTGAATGCAGTGAAGGAGCTTGCTAACCGCGACGCAGCTAAAGATGCGAAAATAAAGGAATTAGAAAAGACCCTGAAACAAGTTCAGGGTGACAACACGGCACTTGAAAAACGGATTCAAAAACTTGAAGCGAAACTACAATAAGCCGGATTGCTTCGGCTTACACCTCGTAATGACAGTTTTATTGTAACCACAGGGCGGCCCGACCGCCCTTTTCTTTGAGTTTTTATGACATTGTTACGGAAAGCTTGACAAACGCAAAAGTTTTTTATATAAATAAAAGTGTTAACAAAAGTTAATGGGGTAATTATGAAAAAGAAGGCGTTTACACTGGCAGAGATAATGATAGTTCTGCTAATATTGAGTATTATTCTGGCGGCGTTTGCACCGATAATGACAAGGCGCAGCACGGCCGGAAAATCATCTGAATACTGGCACTCAAAGAATAACGGTGCTCAGATATATTACGGAACCGCTCAAAACAACAGGGTTAATATAGGTCAGGAAAACGACAGTGCAGATGATGTTGCTGCATCGAGGTTGATTATCAATACCGGCACTGACGACCAAAACCATATACTGTTCAAGCGCGGCGGTACGAATCTTTTAGGCTTCTTGCGCATG
>JAIRZW010000178.1 GCA_031267015.1 Heliobacteriaceae bacterium
AATGCGATTCTGTCACCTGACGAGCAGCCTGACATCGTGATTTCGGGGATAAACCACGGGCCGAATCTCGGGGCTGACATTTTGTATTCCGGCACGGTAAGCTGCGCTATGGAAGGTGCAATGATGGGCGTTCCGAGTATTGCGGTTTCTTTGGCGAGTATGCGTTCGCAGTATGAAGACTTTTTGTTTTCGGCAAAGTTTGTGGCTTCACTTTTGCCAAAGCTTAAGGAATTTACTTTCCCGCCAAAGAGCATTTTGAATATAAACACGCCTGCTTTGGGCGCGGAAGACATTGCCGGGGTTGCGGTTACGGAGCTTGGCCGCCGGATGTTCACAGATACTTATGAAAAGCGTGCAGACCCTCGCGGCAAAACTTACTACTGGATGGCGGGCGAATTAATATCAGAGCCTGAGGACGCCAATACGGATATTGCGGCAGTAAGAAACAATATGGTTTCAATCACGCCTGTAACCTTTGACATGACAAAACGCTCGTCAATAGGCGAGTTAAAGCAGGTTCTGTGCACGGAGAATTTTTGTAACTGGTTTTAAAACTCTATTCCAATATAACCCTTGCAGGATAGCCGCTTTTTGAAAGCTCGCCTGCTATGTTTTGAGCTTTTTCGCGAGTGGAGTACGACCCGACCTGAAGCGTGTACATCCCGTTAAACGGTCTTATAAACGGGCTTAAACCCGACTCTGAAAGAATGTCTTTGGCTACGCGCGCCTGCTCTTCCGTTGCGTAGCTGCCAACGACTACTTTTGCAGTGATTTTCGGCTGGTCAAGCGGAATTTCCACGGACTTTAGCTGCTCAGCCGGCTTAACAGCGGGCTTTTGCGCTGTTTCAGATTCATCCGGCTTTTTTGTCTTGGATGGAATTTCAATTTTCTCGTCAAGCTCAGGTGTAAACATTTCGTCAGTTGGTCCGGAAGTATTATCCGACGCGGCTGTCCCTGACTCGTCTTCCTGTTGAAGCATTCTTAATCTGTCGTCCACTTCTGTTTTTTCGGTGTCAGTGCCGATAACAACGTCAACATCAGGCGATATTTGTTTTGCGATTGCCAAAAACAGCAGCAGCATTATAAAAAACGCTGATACAAATATCATCACGCCTTCATTTGTTGATTTTTTAGTAACTTTTTTTTGATACTGCCTGTAAGTTATGTGCACGGGTTTTCCGGACGCGCCGTATTCTTCGTTGTCTGTTATTTCCATAAACCGTTTACCTTTGTTGTTGCCAGTATTATATCATCAATTTCATCAGAATAGCAAATCATAATTTCTTTTGCAAGCGCCTCAATGTCATTTATGCCCAAATCACTTGTAAGCCCGGCCGCTGCAACCGGCGCGCCGTCGGCGTCTATGTTAATCCCTGTGTGAATAAGAACGGACGTGAGGGATTTTGTAGCGATAGATACCGTAAGCTTTTTGCTGTTAACGAACAAGTCGTCGCCGCGGCGCTGTACTGCCACCCCGCGTTTTTCAAGCGCTTCCTTAATTATGCAAATCAAAAGCCTTTGCCTGAAAACGCCTTCTGCAAGCCCGGTATTAAACTGTTCCGATATAAAGTGAAGCATTGATTTTGAGTAAATGGGCTCGTTGTTGAGAACATCTTCAATATCAACCATTTCGGCCAGCTTAACTTCACATTCGCCTTTGAACGCAGCAACCGCATCCCCCTGAATCCTGAAATTCCTGTAAATCCAGTGCGGAGCAAGCTGTGTGCCGTCGTATTTAATCTCTTGTTCTAAAAAACGGGTTTTCATAGAGCATATTATATCACGAAAACATGTCGCGGTGTTTAAGCAGCCCGCAATTTGCGCAGGCAAGCATTTCCCCGGTACTGTCCACCGGCATAAACACGTGCTCGCATCTTGTAAACTCCTCAAGCTCAGGTGGCGGCAAATTTTTTTTCTTTTTCTTTAAAGCGCCTAAAATTAATTCAACTATATACATTTGCCCCCAACTATATACATTACCCCCATTTACCCCCAAACCTTGCAGGCAGCAGTTCGCTTAACTTGTAACTTTTGGTTTCGGTAATAATATCCATATCGCCCCCGAATTCGGCGAATACTTGCCGGCATGCGCCGCACGGAACGCAGTCGTCTAACTTTGGCGAGTAGATTGCCACGGCAATTATTTTTCGTTCTCCGGCTGCAATCGCCGCAAAGACAGCGTTTCTTTCAGCGCAAACCGTAAGCCCGAAACTTGCATTTTCAACATTACAACCGCAGTATGTTTTACCGCTCTCAGCCAAAACGCACGCGCCCACCGGAAAATCCGAGTACGGGCAGTAAGCTTTTTGTGAAGCTTCCTTTGCTTTTTGCATTAATAAATCATATTCCATAATAGTATTATACCATACAATTCGGTCCTCGCAACGACATGGTTTCTATGCTATAATAACATCATGAAATATTTTCTGACATTAATTTTTCTGCTCGCGGCGCTTCCGGCGTTTTGCGCGCCGCAGTCTGTGGTCGTTGTGCCTGTTGATATAATGGAATTGAATGCGGGTGTTAATCCTGATGTTTCAGAGATTTTTGCACAAGACATAACCGGCTGTTTTAACTCATCAAAAAAAATAACCTCACCGGGCATTCAGAGCCTGCCTGAAAAGCTTAATGCCAATCAGGCGCTTAAGAACGAAACTTACGCTGCGCTGCGCAGGTACAAAACCTCAGGTACTGTTGATTATCCTGCGTTCAAAAAGCTTGCTAATACATTCGGAACGGATTACGTTCTGCTGGTTTCGGGCTATGTGTCAAAACGGAGCTTTTGGGAGGTTTTTGAAGTTTCGCGGCTCTTTAATATTTGTACGCCTTTTGAATTAGAAACCAATGTAGTATTGCTTGATACTGCAAGCAGCAGCATGATGTGGCGCGAATCGTATAAAAAGAAGATGGTTTTCAGACCGGATGCTCAGTCGCAGCTTGATAATATAAGGCTGTATTCAAGGGAGCTTTTGTCACAAGACGCGGCGCAGAATATAACTTTAAGATTTTTCCCTAAGACTGTTCGTGCCCTTCCTGTAAGAACGGATGATACAGAGGCTCCGAGCGTGCTGAAATTCGACAAACCAAAGCCAAAGCGCGATTTTGTTCCTGAGGGTTACGGGGAAATGCTGTATTCGATTTGATATTTTGCGGACACCTCGTCAAGCTCGTGGAGCCTTGTTTTGGCTTCTGCATAAGCAGCTATTGCGAATATGAGCACTAATAAAAAAGTAAGCAAATTTTTCATGAATCTTCCTTTTCTTTTCGTCATGCCGGATTTATTCCGGCATCTCCCAGCTTATTTCAAAAAGGGCGCTGTTACATTGTGAAAACTATGTAGTCCACGCGGACATGTCTTGCGTAAATTCTGTGTGCCTGATATAATATTCTTGTAAGATTAACAAGAGGGAATACAATGGCAAGATTAGTAAGACCGGGTTGGGCTATAAGATGTACGCAGTCAGGCTGCAAAGAGTTGTTTGAAGTGGCGAAGCTTGAAGACGGCAAACAGCAGGAAGTGATTTGTCCGAAATGCGGCGAACATTTTGTTTACCCGATTCTCGATGACGATAGTGAACAGTAAACGCTACAACCAATTCAGTGAACATTTAAAACAAAAATTCGGCGCAAAGGTGTACAAAATAACACTTGACGCCGGATTTTCGTGTCCGAACCGCGACGGCACGATTTCATCAGGCGGATGTGTGTTTTGCGATGACGGTGGAAGCTTTTCACAAGCGCATTCAGGCCTGCTTTCAATAGAAGACCAGATTGAAACAGGTATAAAAAATCTAAGTACACGCTTTAAAGCCCAAAAATTCATGTCATATTTTCAGGCGTTTTCAAACACCTACAAACCGGTTGACGAACTTGAGCGAATCTACAAATCCGCGCTCAGACATCCGGATATTGTGGGAATCTCAATCGGCACGCGGCCTGACTGCGTGGATGATGAAAAGCTGAATTTGATTGCGTCGCTTGACTCTTACACGTGGATTGAGTACGGGTTGCAGTCGATTCACGACAAAACCCTTAAATGGATTAACCGCGGCCACGATTTTAACTGCTTTTTGCGCGCTTACGAGAAGACAAAGTCGCGCGGTATAAATGTTTGCGTGCATGTGATTTTGGGCTTGAATGAAACCCATGATGAAATGATGCAAACCGCGCAAAAGCTTGCAGAACTGGAAGTTGACGGGGTTAAAATCCACATGCTGTGCGCGCTTGAAGGAACCAAACTTGCAGGCATGTTGAACACTCCCCTCGCCCCTTGTGGGAGAGGGGCCGGGGGTGAGGGGGTCTTCATGACCGAAGACGACTACGTGCACACTGTGTGCGATTTTCTGGAATACTTACCGCCGCAAACCACTATCCACAGGCTTGCGGGCAACGGGTTGAAGAAAAACCTAATCGCGCCGCGCTGGCTCGGCAAAAAACTCAATACCTTAAACAAAATCGACCGGGAATTTATCAGACGCGCAGCATTCCAAGGCGCACGTCTTATGTAACAAATTTTTAACAAACATTCGTTTGCAAGCAAAAAATTATCTTCACAAGTATTCTATAAAATGTAAATTTGGAGAAATACATGTTAACTATCCAACCGGGATTTACATTGAATACAAACTTCTGCGCAATGCGCCGCTCAACTGACAGAAGACCTTCGCCGCCTGCGGAGGAATTTGACGACGACCTTAGCCAGGAAGACTTGCTTGACCAAAAAGAGGAGATGCTTGACGCCAAGGAGAATTTTGAAAAGCTGGCAAATAATGCGGAAGCCAAACTGCCGCAGCCTGTTAAGAAAGTCATGAAGGCAGGAGCGTTCATTGCAGGTGCGGCAGTGGGCGGTTTTGCGACTGCTTACGGCGGAAAAATGGCTATTGAACTGATTAGAAAAACCGGCAGAACAAAAGCTTATAAAAACTTCGCATCAGGTGCAAAAAAAGTCTTCTCATTAATCGGCCGTGGTGTTGACGCTTTGTTAGACCTTGTCGCAAAACCAATCAAAGCAGCTAACAAGAAGGTTGCCGGGTCCGAAAAATATAAAAAATTCCTTGAAACAAGTTCAGGCAAAAAATTTGTTAACTTCAAGAACAAAGCAGCAGCAGCTTTTGAAAAAGTTGATAAGAAAACGGACAAATGGTATGACGCTGTTGTAAAAAAGAAAAATCAATTTGAAAAATGGCTGACCAACGCTTTGGGCGTAAGCGGTGCCGTGGGCGCGGGCGGTGAAAGCCTGAAAGCGGCATCAAAAGAAAATACTGATGAGGATTAGCCTATGCGTGTAATCCCGGTTCATACAGTTTCATTTACTGCTGAAAAGCGTCACTTGACCGACGAGCAGAAAAAAAAGGTTGAAGGGACCAAGGAAGTTGCTGTTGGCGGTACTGCTATTTATGGCGGCCACAAAATAACCCAAAAACAGGTTTTTCAATCATTTAAAACTTTGAATAAGACCTCCAATATGGCTGTGCAAGGTATGAACACAACAACAAAAGTTATTAAGCAGTCCACAAGCTTGTGGTCAAGGGTTGCGAATAATGTAAAATGGGCTAAGGGCGCGACTATTGACGGCGCTCAAAGATTTGCGAAGTCGCCTTTAATAAAATCGCTTGTTGAAAATAGAGCATTTAGAGGGCTTGCGGGCGTATTTGGCTACGGCTTCGGATTCGTGTCTTTGATTACGGGGCTTACTGACATCAGCAACACTGCGGCTTACGCTGTTCACAAAATGACCAAAAATGCAGACTAGCCCGCGTCATTGCGAGCTTTGCGAAGCAATCTCACAACCGTGTTTTTGTGCTAAAATACACCTATGCACGATTTTGTTTTAAAAGAAATTATTAACGCGGATATGCTTTGTGAGCTTGAGAAAATAGGGTTTGACAAGTCTTATGCGGCGGCGGCGTGCGATAAGTATAATTACAGAAACATAAAAATCTACGGCCTGACGCTTCCTCAGGCGAATATTTTAAAGCAGACAGCGATTTCGGTTGGTGCAGATTGTGCGGTTCACCGGGAAGTAATAACCGGCAGGGTTGAAACCACGGACGCAATTTTGGGCGGCAGCCTTTCACAGCTTGCCAAAATCGAGCAAAAACTCGAACATCAGCCCTTCGGCCTTAAACAGCTCCCCCTCTCCCCAATGTGGGAGAGGGTCGGGGTGAGGGGTAAGACTCAAATCGCAGGTATTCTCAACCTCACTGACAATTCCTTTTCCGACGGCGGGCAATATAATACGCTTGAGAAGGCCAAAGCTCGCGTGCAGGAAATTATAGATGAAGGCGCGGACATCATAGACATTGGCGCGGAATCCACAAAACCATATTCACAGGCAGTTTCAGCAGAAGAACAGTTAGAAAAATTGCTGCCTGTCCTCCGTCATTGCGAGCTTTGCGAAGCAATCCAGCTAAGTATAGATACACGTTCTGCAAAGGTTGCCGAAGAGTGTATAAAAGCCGGCACAGCTATTATTAATGACGTTTCCGGGCTGGGTTATGACCCGGAAATGGCGGACGTTATTGCAAAACACGGGGTTAAGGTTATAATCCAGCATTCACAGGGCACGCCGGAAAACATGCAGGAT
>JAIRZW010000162.1 GCA_031267015.1 Heliobacteriaceae bacterium
ATACGAGCCGCTAGACACTTGTAGTGGAAACACAGAATACGACGATACTGGAAGTAGTAATTATTATTGTTCAACTAACTATTGGGCAGGAGCAAAGAAAGCTTGTGACGAACAAGGCATGCGTCTTCCGACGCAGAGTGAACTGCTCTTGCTCAAAGGTGACCCTGCAACCGATTTAGGCATGTCAGGCTACTTCTGGTCTTCAGAGCAGGGTGGTGCGAACTTCGCCTACCACGTGGGCCTGCCTGATGGGGGTCAGATCAACCGCATCAAGGGCTACAACTACGTCGATGTTCGTTGTGTGAGGTGATTGTTTAAACAGTTTAATATGTATTGAACGTGCACAAACACTTGAAATTCTAAAAAAGTATGTTATCATAAAAATATAAAAGGGCGTGCGGATTGCAGTCCGCACTTTAAAAGCCCCTCTTTAATGGAACGAAAGCGCTATGATGATTATTAAAATAATTATCAGCGCGTATTGTCATGCTGAACTTGTTTCAGCATCTTGCCACTGATACAGGTGGTTAGAGCTCCGCCAAGGCTTTCCTGCGCCTCGTGTGACGCCCGTCACTTCTGAAATCAGAAGCGGGTTAATGTCAAACGCTGTGGTAAAGAGTTATATGTTTTCTGTTCTGGCCTTTTCAAATGTTTTTTTAGATTCCTCGTCACCGACATAGCGCCAGTGCCAAGGCTCAAATCCTAAATTCTGACTGTTATTTTTTGAAAATGATAGTTCAAAACCATAGTTGCCGGCGTTTTTTAAAAGCCACTCATACTCTTTTGTATTTTGAAAGCTCTGCTCCAAGCTGTTTATATCTATTGCCAGTCCTGTGCTGTGTTCAGAAAACCCGGGAGGTGCTGAAAATTTTATTCTTTTTTTCATTTCTTCCGGAGTCGGGTTTTTCTTGTCTATAAATTTTTTTGCAAAAACTGTTTTTTGATAGTTTATTGAACGAAATCCTGAAATTATATTTAGAGAAACTCCCTCTTTACGTGCATCTTTTTGCATTTTAATAAAATTTTCCGCACATTTTGGGTGAACTTTTATACCATTTATTTCTTGCAAATCGGATTGTTTGCATTCCGGATATCTGTAATGCGTTGTCCCGGCGTAAGTATACTTATCTGCATTGTAAGTTCCGTTGAGAATATTTGAAAAGTCAGTTGTATTTTCGTTTGTTTTGGCAGCCAAATATCCATCGTACACCGAATTTGGATTTATAAAAGAACTTTGTTCAGGGCCTTCTGCACTTGGTGAATTGTAAATTAATATTGAGTCATTGATTTTCATAGGAAAAATTTCCTTCAATACATTGATATATTAATATACGGTAAATTTTAAAAAAACTTTAATAAGCGGGGCAAACAAAAAACATTTGCCCCGTTTTTACAATTAACAACTGCACGAACAGCCGCAGGAGCAAGAACATCCTATGGCTTCCTGAGCTTCGTTCATGCGGACTTTGATTCGGCCGTCGACAGCGATTCCTTCGCCGGTCGCCTCTGAAATCAGAAGCGGGTTAATGTCGAGTTCATCAATGAATTTAAAATCATTAACAAGCTGCGATAATCTCAGCAGGGTTTCCTGAATCTGGTCGATTTGCGCAGGTTTTGTGCCGCGTGCGCCTTCAAGCAGGTGGTAAGCCTTTACTGACTTAATCATGTCAAGCGCTTCGTCGTCGGTCAGCGGTGCAAGGCGGAAGGTTACGTCCTTCATAACCTCGATAAACACGCCGCCCAGGCCGAACATCATCATCGGGCCGTATTGAGGGTCGGTTGCGATTCCGCAAACCATTTCGCGGCTGCCTTTTACCATTTCCTGTATAATCACGCCTTCCAAGCCGTCAAGAAGATTCTTTTCTTCAAGGCGTTTTAGCAGTGCGTTGTATTCGTTTTCTAATTGTTCTTCGGAACGGATGTTCACCACAACCCCGCCAACGTCGGTTTTATGTGAAGTTGTTTTTGAAGTCATTTTCATTACAACCGGGTAGCCGATTGAGTTTCCGAGTTCTTTAACCTGCTCAACATTAGTTGCCAAACCGTATTTGCAAGCGCGGATTCCGTAAGCCTGCAACACGTCGATACTTTCGAGGGTTGTAAGCTGGTCGCGGCCTTCTGCAATTGAGTTTGCAATGATTTTTTCGACTTTTGATTTGTCAACGTCGTAAACAGGGGTTTTGCCCGCGGGCTTGTTAACCCAGTCAGCCTGCTGCATAAGACGTTTCATTGCGCGCGCGCCTTCTTCCGCGTAAGGATAGAACGGCATGTTGACTGTTTCAAAGTCAGACAGTTTGTTGAAAAAGTCAGCCGTTGTCATCCACACGCCGACAACCGGTTTGTTCGGATATTTTGCGCGGGTTTCCATAATCGCTTTTGCCATATTGGTGTCGGTTTCGCCCATAAGCAGAAGGTAAATTACCATTACCATGTCAACGTTTTCGTCTTGAAGGCAGGCCTCAAGCGATTTTTGGTATTGCTCTGCTGTTGCGGAAGCAATCATGTCGACAGGGTTTTTGACTGACGCCGCGGACGGTAGGAAGCCTTTAAGGTATTCGGTTGTGCCGGGGCTTAATTTAGCGATTTCCATGCCGTATTCGCAAAGCGCGTCGGTTGCCATGATTCCCGGGCCGCCTGAGTTGGTGAGGATTGCAACACGGTTTCCTTTTGGAAGCGGTGAGTTTGCAAATGCCTGTGCTGTGCCGAAAAGGTCGCGCAATTCGATTTCACGGATGACGCCGGACTGCTTTAATAATGCGTCTGCTGCTTTGTCTGCGCCGGCTAAAGAGCCGGTGTGCGAAGATGCTGCGGAAGCGCCCGCTGCGGAGCGGCCTGATTTAAGCGCTACAATCGGTTTTTTCTTTGAGATTCTTGATGCGATTGTGCGGAAGTTTGAAGGGTTTACTATGCCTTCGAGGTACAGCATAATTTGTTTGGTGTCTTCGTCGTTTTCCCAGTATTCAAGAAGGTCTTCGGCGGTTATATCTGCCTGGTTTCCTGTTGAAACAAACTGTGAAAATCCTATGTTTATGTCTTTAAGGATGTTCAAAACGCCGCAGCCGAGCGCGCCGGACTGGGAGCTGAATGCTACATCGCCTTTTACCGGCAGTGACTGTGCAAATGAAGCGTCCATTGAAGTGTTTGTGTTGATTACGCCAACGCAGTTTGGCCCGATGATTCTCATACCGTATTCGCGGACTTTTGCCATAAGTTGTTTTTCAAGCTCTACACCTTGGCCGCCGACTTCTTTGAAGCCTGCTGAAATTACTACTAAACCTTTTATTCCTTTTTCGTTGCACTGGTCAACTGTATCAATGATGAATTTTGAATTAACGACCAGAACTGCTAAATCTATTTCTCCCGGAACTTCAAGCACGCTTGTGTATACCGGAAGCCCGTACATTTCCCCGCCTTTCGGGTTAATCGGGTAAATTTGGCCTTGGAATTTATATTCGGTAAGCCGTTTCATAATTTCGGAACCTACTGTTCCGTCTTTTACTGACGCGCCGATTACGGCGATTGAGTTTGGTTTCATGATTTTGTCTAAGATGTTCATTTGTTTCTCCTTTATAAAAATACCCGGCACAAAAATCGTAACACAAACAGGGGTAAATGTATATAAATCTGCTTGACAAATTTTATATTTCCTTATACAATCACTTGTGGTTACATTTCGTAAAGGAGAAAAGTATGAGAAAGTTAAATATACGTCATTCTGAGGACGACATCCATTTAGGTCCGAAGAATCCCTATGAAATTTCAAAGAGATTCTTCGGCCGCATTCGCTCCCTCAGAATGACGAAGGGGTTGACGTTGGCGGAAGTGTTAATTACACTCGGTATTATCGGAGTTGTGGCCGCATTAACCCTGCCGCCGCTTATGGCTAATTACCGTAAGCGTTTAGTAGTAACGCGTTTGCAGAAGTTTAACAGTGTTATCGGTAATGCAACACTTATGGCAACAAATGAATACGGGCCTATGAGTGATTGGGATTCCCTTGGCAACCGTGATGCAGACGAGATGTCAGATTGGTATGATAAATATCTGAGGCCGCATATAAAAACGCTCAGAACGAAAAAAACCGGCGGACATTTATACGTTTATTTGGCAGATGGTTCCTGGTTTGATATTTTCTCTCATGGCGGAAGTTTGCACCTGTATTTTCATCCTCTAAATAATTCAAAGACTGACATATTGGGCAAGGACAGTTTCACTTTTTTTACTCATAACGGTATCATCGGGCCTTACGTATATGGCTGGGACGGCACAAGGGAAGCTTTGCTTTCAACAGGTACTTTCGCATGCGAGCCGTCTAACCCTAATTCGCACCATTATTGCACAGCCTTAATCCAATACGACGGCTGGAAAATCTCTGATGATTATCCCTACAAGTTTTGAATAATTCTTACTATTAAGTCGAGCCAGATTCTTGTACTGCGGCCGTTGCCTTCTAAAAATGGATGCGCAATGTTCATTTCAACATATTTAGCTGTGATTGCCTCAAAAGAATTTTCCGGCATTTATTCAATTTTGACGAGAATTTCTTTGAGGTACAGACTGTTTGCAAAACGAAACCCGCCTTTAGAGAGGTTTTTTTCGCGGATTTTTCCGGCAAATTCATACAACCCGTTATTTATATCGTTGCTTTCAAACAATTTAACGGCATTAGGAAGGCTTTTTGCGTCAAGATTGCTCATTTTATTTTCCTTTCTAATATCCGTTTTGAATCCACTCACGCACGCGAAGGGCGGCGCCATGTCCGGCGGCTTGCTGACGGCAGGCTTCAAGGTCAAGGTTTAGCCCCTTATAACCATCCACCACGCTCGCGGTGGTTTTTATGCCGGCCTCTGAACTCTTTTTGATAAAATCCAGAACTTCATTATAGGCATTCCTGAATTTTGGCTGTGAAAGTTCATCATACTGCTCCGGCGTAGGCGCGTTAAGGCTTACGGAAATCTCGTCAATTAAGCCCGCCAGCTCCGGCACGATATTGCGCTTATGGACGAAATTTGCATGGCCGTTGGTGTTAAGCCTTATCTTTGTGTCCGGATAATTCTGTTTTATATATGAAGCAACTTCTTTTAAAATATCAAGCTTCAAAGTCGGTTCGCCATAGCCGCAGAAGGTTATCTCGGTTGAGAGTCGCGGCGGTCGAGCCGACGAGTTGAGAGTTGAGAGTTGGTTTATAACATCCTGCGCTGTAAAATCCTCACTCTTAAGCCACATGCTGCTCCCGCAAACATCCGCTTTATCATTGCGCAGGCAGAAAATGCAGTCGCTCGTACACCTGTTCGTCAGGTTAATATATATTTTATTATCCAGTTCATAAACCAAAGTGTTTGTCATAGCCGGATTATGCCATGCTCAAGCTTGTTTTGCAAGTCTTTCTTTAACCTCGTTTATTATGTCGTTCTCTACGTGGAATGTATTTTCACCCTTATTCATTCTTTTTCTCAAAACATCATACAAGAGTTTTGGCATTACATACCCGAGTGCGGCAAAGCAAATTCCGTAGCCTGTTAAAATTGACGCAATTTTCAGGTTTCTTGTTGATTTCACAAATTTATTGAGGCTTTGCGAGCCTTTCGCGCTGCCCATAAGTTCTTTAAGACCTTGGGCAATGCCTTCGACTTTTTCTGTTTTAATGAATTTTCTGGCGTCAATGGTTGTTTTGTCTTTGTGCGTTGCGGCAGTGCCTGATAATTTAGAGGCTTTTGTTATAATATTATCAGGATTTTTTTGTAAAAATTCAAGGATGCCTTCGCTGTTTTTGAATTTTTCAAATTCTGCCATATCCGCCTCAAATTTCGCTTTATTATTCAGAGTATCGGTCAAATCCTTTGAATCCAGTACTCTTGCATCTAAATTAACCGGTTTTTTGAATACTTTGTTAAATGCCGCGTCAACTTTAGACTGGCCTAAATGCGCAAAAACGTACAAGAATACTGCATTGAAAGCATCTTTCAGCAAATATTCAGCCCGCTCCGAGTTGTTGCGGGATCTCTCGAGTCTAACCCCCAGAATGCTTGCGTCAATAATCGAGGTGTTGAGCGCGTCGTCAAACATAAATACCTGCAGGCCTTTGCCTGTTAATCCTCCAAACGCGGGAGTATTGCCATTGTTTTTGTCAGCCGCTGAAGGCTCGTTTTTGAACGCCATAAACGGCACCGGCATGTTTTTATCGTGCATTTGTTTTGTGAAATTCTGCATAGCAAAAGTTTTGTAAGCTTTTTCTTCTGATTTTTTGCGCGTGAAATGCTGGCGCAGCGCAGTTAATCCAAGATACGCGCCGAGTGCAAGAACAGTAGCCCCGGCAAATCTTCCGTAAAACATGCCGGCGACTTTTTTTTCATTTTTAACCGCGTTCCCGATTGATTCAGCGACGTTTCCTGTGGCATATTTTTGGGCAAAACTTTTATGCTGTTTGCTTTTCAAGACCCGGACATCTATTTCAGGGTCAACGCTTGCCGCTTTATAAACAGTTTTGTTTATAAGGCCTCTGAAAAACGGGATTCCGCCCAGCCAGATAATCATTGTGCCTATTTCGTCAATAAAACGGTCGCCGCCTTCTACATCGCCGCCTCGTGTTTTAGCAAAATGCGTCAGGGAAAGCGAAGTAGCCGTATCTTTAATCGCAAGAGGCAGCAGTGCTTCGGGGTTACCCAGCGTTGATATAATGGATGAGGTATTAAAACTTATTGCCATTTTTAATTTATATAATATTCCCTAATGTTTCCAGTCTGTTAAATCAAACCCGCTGAATTTTATTTTTTGCTGATTTCGTAAGAAATTGTAACAATAAAAAATATCGCTGTCAAATTACGGTTGCAAAGAATTGTTAATTTTTATAGCCAAAAGTAACAATTAAATTTTTTCAGTGTTTTTGGTAACATTGTAACCAGAAGGTATGTAATGAACGTTAAAGCAGTATCAAATCAACAGTTTACAGAGTATAATAACGACAACAAAAATCTTAAGGCCGGCGTCACAGCAGTGACGGCCGTTAGTGTTGCGGCTGTTCTTGCAGGGATTGCGAAGAAGCAGGGCTTTTCGCTGAACCCGTCCAAAATAGCTAAAAT
>JAIRZW010000163.1 GCA_031267015.1 Heliobacteriaceae bacterium
GTTGCGCAGAAAAACCCAAACAGCGCGCCAAAGTGGGTTAAGCTCATTGTCTTTGATTTGCTTGCCTCAATCCCTGTTTGCAGACATCAGGCTTCACTCATGGTGAAAAAACTTTTTCCAAACCTGCTTGACTAAGAAGTTTCGCGTTTTGCGCTTTATTGTCGGGAATATCCAGACTATTTGCGAAAATACCAAAAACGGCAGATATTTTTTGCCGAGCATTGCATAAGCCTTCCATTGCAGTGCCAGCGGGGTTCGCAGCGGCGGAGTATTTTGTATGTAGCTTTGTCGGTGCAAGCGCCATTTTGTAAGCTTTTCGTCTATGTAATAAAATTCATTTTTTTCCGCAAGCTGAATCCACAGCCACCAGTCGAGAAGACATTCAATCGGAGTGTTGAAGTTAAGTTTTTGCAGCGGTTCTTTTTTGCACATTACAGACGAAAAAGTCGAGATTCTGTTATGGACATAAAAACCATAGAAAATATTTTTAGGAAATTTTTGCTTTCTAAGCCATTTTCTGTTTGGTACGCGGTGGCCGTTCACATCCTCAAATCTTTCTTCATCGCCGAAAAGCTCACAGTCATTGAAAATAAGCGCGGCTTTCGGATATTTTTTTGCTATGGCGACTTTTTTCTCTAAGTAGTCCGGCGTCCACAGGTCGTCGCTTTCGAGGAACGCAGCCCACTCGCCCGAAGCCTGCGCAATCCCTGTGAGCAAAGTTTCTTTGAGTCCTTTATTCTGCCCGTTCTCAATAAGCTTTATACGCGGGTCGTTGTACGACTTAATAACCTCAACCGAGCCGTCTGTTGAGCCGTCGTCGACAATAATCATTTCCCAATCCGTGTACGTCTGATTAAGAACGGACTCAATTGTTTCGCCGATATATTGTTCATAATTATAACTTGCGGTGATGACAGATATTTTCATGATTTAATGATATAATTAAAACCAACAAGAGGCAAGTCATGCGCTTAAACTACTTAGCAAACGCAATCGGTTTAATATTAATGTACATAAGTCTGGTTCTTCTGGCGCCTGCGGCGGTGGCGTGCATTTACAAAGACTGGTTTTCGATTCTGCCGTTTGTGTGTGCAAGCCTTATAGCAATAACGCTCGGAAGCGGGCTGAAAATGTCTTCCCAAACCGCCTCTGACCTTAACGACATCAAAAAATCCGAAGGTCTTTTTGTGGTGGCGGCTTCGTGGGTTGTATTTGCCGTAATCTCTGCAATCCCGTATCTTTTTTACGGGCTTTCACCGTTGAATGCAATGTTTGAGGCAGCTTCCGGCATAACCACAACGGGCGCAACGATTCTAACTCGGTTTGATTATCCTAAAGCATTTTTCTTCTGGCGAAGCTTCACACAATGGCTGGGCGGCTTGGGGATTATTGTCTTGTTCGTAGCGGTTCTGCCGCAGTTTGCGGTTGCCGGACGCCAGTTGTTCTTTGCAGAAACCCCCGGCCCGACAGAAGACAAGATTACCCCGCGGATCAAAAACACGGCCTCTGCAATCTGGAAAATCTATTTTGTCTGGACGCTGCTGGAAACCATCTTGCTGGTTTTGGCCGGCATGCCTGTGTTTGACGCGGTTTGTAACTCTCTGTCAACACTTTCGGCAGGCGGATTTTCGCCTCATCCTCAAAGCATTCTGGGCTACAACTCAAACCTTATAAACTGGATTCTGGTAATATTTATGTTCCTCAGCGGCACAAGCTTTATGCTGCAATACAGCGTCATTACAAAGAAAAATTTTTCATTGTTCTTTAAAAACGAAGAATTTAAGATGTATTTTTGCACGGCTTGCTTGTTTTCTTTGCTGGTGGCGGCTTCGCTAATAATCAATAACGAATATCCCGTAGCAGAGGGGATTACAGCGGCGTTTTATCAGGTTGTTGCAAATATAACTTCCACGGCGTCTATGAGCATAGATTACACACAATGGGACTTTACAGCAAAACTCATATTATTCATAACCCTTTTTACCGGAGCGTGCGCAAGCTCAGCCGGCGGCGGTATTAAACTCACACGGTGGCTTTTGATTTTCAAAACAATGAAAAACGAGTTAATCAAAATCCTTCACCCGCACGCTGTGCGAAACATAAAACTCGACGGCAAAACAGTTGCGCCTGATGTAATCGGGCAGATTGTTGTATTTGTGTTCTTTTATTTTTTAATGTTTGGCCTGACAGCGATTTTGATAGCGTTATTTGAACAAAACGCTTCAATCGGGCTTGTGGGTTCGATTTCCACCCTGGGCAATACCGGAATCCTTTTTAACGGAACGTTTGACGCCCTGCAGCCGTCAACAAAAATAATCATGATCATAAACATGATTGTGGGCCGTTTGGAGTTAATCCCGTTTCTGGTGATGTTCCAGCGCGACTTCTGGTCGGCGGTCAGGGAATAATATTTGTTGTATAATTAAGCTATGAAAGCCGGAAATTTAAATAAAATTATGAGTCTAATAACTGATGCCCGATTGAGTTCATATAAAGAAACGGATGTTGATGGCATTGATGTTTTGATACAACGTTATTTATTTAATATAGAAGTGTGCGAGGCTTTTTATCCAATACTCTCATTGTTTGAAATAGCATTAAGAAATAGTATCTGCAATTCTATATGCAAAGTTATAACAAAAGAGTTTCTGCTAAAAGAGGCAAGCCGGCGAGATATACTAACAGAAAACGACCATAAAAATTTATTAAAAACGGTTGAGAGACTTAAAAACAGCGGCATGAAAATAACTAATGACAGGCTCATATCAGAAATGACTTTAGGTTTCTGGATTCATTTATGTACAAAGAATTACAAAACAAAATTATGGGATAAAAAAGGATTTTTTGAGAGCGTATTCCCTAATTATAAACCGATAAGTCAGTTAAAATCAATAGGTATGCTGCAGAATGAATTGTTAAAGGTTCTGAAACTTCGCAATCGTATATTTCACCACGAGATAATTATAAACAGCAAAATTAGTTTAAAGGATTACTATAACTTGATTAGAGACCTGTTATACTTAATGTCAAATGATATGGTGGAGCTTTTAGACAGCTTAAACAGGATTGAAATAATCTCAAGACAAAAGCCCTAGCGACTCCGTATGCAAGATACGGGACATACATCCAGGGCTGTCCATATACATTATAACGCATATTAATTTATTTTTCAACCCTTTTGGCTTATTTTTATCAAAGAAATAAAAAAAGCCCCCGAAGG
>JAIRZW010000036.1 GCA_031267015.1 Heliobacteriaceae bacterium
GGTTGCGGAACGTGGAGCTTTTGACCTCCTCGCGCACACAGTCATGCAAATATTGGCTTAATTTTTTAATAAAACTCTGGTTAAACGCGGAATTCAGCGTTTTTGCGGCTTCTTGCAGCATAGTATCTCCTTTTTTACCATTTTATTCTAAAATTTGTGCACAAAAATCCTCAATATATATGAGAATTGGCTGAAAGCTGAGTCCGATATTGTTAACTTTTGTAACATTCTTATTAAGATTACAAAATTTTTGTATGCCGGATTTGTTTATAAAGATATGGGGAAATTATTTTTTAAACACGAAAGGGAAAAATTACTATGGCAATAGGAAAAACACAAAGTGTGGACAGCGCTTCAAGCAAAAAAACATTACAAAAGGATATCTGCCTAGGTACATCAATGCTTTCAGGCATGGTACTGGGCGGCGCTTTGAGCAAGCTTCTTAGTGCAAAAACACCAAAAAATCCAAAATTATTGATAGCAAAAGCTGCTTTAGGGGCGATAGGACTCGGAATTTCCATATTTTTAGGCAATAAATAAGGCGGGAATATTCCTGACTTTTTATTGTTTGCGCTATAATACCTCTATGAATATTTTAAGTGATAATTCAGACAAATTGTATTATGTCGGCGGTGTTGTGCGTGATTCTTTGCTTGGAGTTGAAGCACGCGACATGGATTTTGTATACGAGGGTGTTCTTGAGGGCGCGAATGAGTTTGGTACTATATGTGTCGACGGGCACGACATCGCCTCTACCCGCTGTGAAGAATACCCGCGGCCCGGTCATCTGCCGGTAATCACAAAGTTCGGCTGCACGCTTAAAGAAGATGCGCAGCGAAGGGATTTTACCATAAATGCGCTTTACAGAAAAGTTTCTGACGGTGAAATTATTGATTACGTCGGCGGGCAGGAGGATTTAAAAAACAAAAAACTGCGCGTCCTGCATGATAAAAGCTTCATTGACGACCCTGCGCGCATAATCCGCGGCTTGAAATTCGCCGTGCGATTCGGGTTTGAGCTTGACGAGCACACGAAAGCCTTGCAGGATGAGTATTTAGCCAATGTGAATTATGATATGTGCTACAAACGCGTTAAGCAGGAGCTTATGGATACCCTGACTTCGCCCGAAGCGTTTAAGCGGTTTATTGAACAGGGGATTTATAAATTGATAACGCCTAATAAGGTCGAGCTGCGGGCAGCCTTGCCTGACGAACCGCTGGAGTGGATTGTTTATGCGGGGATTTTGCAGGATTTGTCGCGGCTGGATTTGACCCGTGAGGAGCAAAAGGTCGTTGCGGATTACGGCAACCCGCAGACTGATTTAGAGATTTACCACGCGTTTGAAGGCGCGCCGCGCGATGCGGTATTGCTCCACGGAATCCTTAAAGACGAGCGCGCTGCATGCCGTTACCTGGATTTCTTACAAAATGTTCAGCTTGAGATTACCGGCGACGACCTTAAAGTACTCGGAATCCCGCCGTCGCCGCATTATGCCGAAATTTTTGACCGCGTGCTTGAGAAGAAATTCCAAAACCCCTCAATGACAAAGGAAGATGAGATTGCATTAGCGCGTGAGGTTTAGAATTTAATAGGGTAATCGTCAGGAATCTTCCAGCCTTCGTACTGGATTAAAGCTGTACAATAAACTTTGTGTTGACCGGATTTGCAGCCGTAATTATTGCCGGTGCCGTTTAGCAAATCATCTCTTGTGAAATCCGGACCTAATCCTGATTTATAAGCTTCAATACCTTTATTGTGAAGATTTGCGTTACCGACCGCAGTCGGTGCAAAATTGAATATCCAAAAATTTGTTCCAAGACCTTTACGCAAGCCGTTAACATGTTCAAAATCCTTAAAATCAAAATTTTTAGATTCAGGATAAAAGAACCAATCCCGCATATCTTTTTTTACAATAAACATGCTGCCGTCATTAAAGTAACCTGCTATATAATCAGCTAAGGAATCATTAAAAGATTCAATTTCCAGTTTGTAAATGTACTTTCCAATGTATTCATTGAAATAATCCAGGCAGTCTATGCCGCAGCAATTCGTGCAGAACCAGTCTTTTTTGTCGCCATGCTCAACTTCAGACATTGTAATCGCATTGTTCATTGATGAGTAGAATTTTTTCAGCCGTGTTTCAATAACGTGTTTTTTGTAATTTGATATAAACGTTGGCAGGATCAACACCGCAAAAATACCCAAAATTCCTAGTGTGACTGCTAACTCCGATAAGGTAAAACCTCTTTTCATACACAATCCTCTCGTTATTTTTTTGTAAACAACAATTGTATAATAAACCTTGGCGTTTGTCAATAGTTTAAAATTAGTTTTTCGGATAACCCATTTTAACCAAATCAGGCAGCTTATCATGTGCAAGCACATAAGCAGTCGGACTTTTGCCGTCGTCCGGATTACAGTCACTCTTGTTTATATTACACAATCCGCCGGGCTGCGTTCCGCCGTCCTCGGCAAAATGCGGATGTACACCTTTAATAGATTCATCGTAAGTTCCAAACCCCAGCGGAAAAACATCAACCCCCACCCGGTTCGGTTTTTTGGAACCGTTTATATCAAACAGCATAAAGCCGTTATTTTTCCAGTCTTCAGGAAGCGAAACCATCATTGTTGTTCCGTCATTAAGCATATAATTACAAATTAATCCTGAATCCAAAGCCACTCTGTTGACGCCATACCAAGCCCTGTCAGCTGTTTGGCCATCTAACCCTCTTGAAGTTTCAGGCAGCCAGTACGTGTTTGCTATTGATTGATTTTGATATCTTTTTTCAACCACGTTCAGGTGCTTTTCAATTCCGCTGAATCCGTTTCTGCAATCTAAACCGCTATATTGTGTTAAACAATCAGAAATATTTGTTTCGCAGCCGTTTTCTGCCTGCCAAAGAGCAGTGGCATTAGAGATAACGGAGTATATTTTTTTGACTCTTGCTACGGTTGCACGCTCGTTTTGTTTTTGTATAAGATTTGGCATAACAAGCGCGGCAACAACACCAATAATTCCTAAAGTGATTAAAACTTCCGCAAGCGTAAAACCTCTTTTCATAAACAATCCTTTCGTTAACTTTTGTAACTACCAGTAATTATATAAGAAATCTTCACGCTTGTCAATATCTAAATATACATTTGCCCTCAACTATAAAACGGTTTTAAAATACTTAATTGTTTTGTTCAGGCCTTCATGGATAGGCACGGCCGGCTTATAATGAAGCTCTTTTCCGGCTAAAGTTAAGTCAGGACGACGTTTTACAGGGTCGTCCGACGGCAGCGGCTTGTGAACGATTTTCGATTTTGAGCCGGTAAATTCTTTAATCATTTCCGCAAGCTCCAAAACCGTATATTCGCTGTCGTTGCCGATGTTTACAGGGCCCGTAAAATGGTCTTTTTCCATCAGCGTAACCATTCCGCGCACCAAATCGTCAACGTAGCAGAACGAGCGCGTTTGGCTTCCGTCGCCGTAAATGGTTATGTCCTCGCCTTTGAGCGCCTGGACAATGAAGTTCGACACCACGCGGCCGTCGTTTTCCGCCATGCGCGGGCCGTATGTGTTAAAAATCCGCATAATCTTAATCTGAACACAGTGCTGGCGGTGGTAGTCCATCATTAAAGTTTCGGCAACGCGTTTTCCCTCGTCATAACAGCTTCTTATGCCGATTGGGTTTACGTTTCCCCAATATTCCTCTTTTTGCGGGTGCATGAGCGGGTCCCCGTAAACTTCCGACGTCGATGCCTGCAAAATCTTTGCCTTAGCACGTTTTGCAAGTCCGAGCATGTTCGTAACCCCGATTACGCTTGTTTTTATAGTCTTAATCGCGTTGTATTGGTAGTGAACCGGGCTTGCAGGGCATGCAAGGTTATAAATCTCGTCCGCTTCAATCAAAATCGGCTCCACGATGTCGTGTCTGATGAGTTCAAAATTCTTGAGGCCCAAAAGGTGTTCAATATTGCGTTTTGAGCCTGTGAAAAAATTGTCAAGACAGATTACGTTATTGCCCTCGCTGAGCAGTTTTTCGCATAAATGCGAACCTATGAACCCGGCGCCGCCGGTGATTAAAATTGTTTTTGTCATGCGAATATTATATATAATAATAAAAAACTTGCAAGACTATTTTTCGTCTTTTTCGACCCATTCGAGTTTGTAGCCCAAAACGTCTGCTATTTCTAAAACTTCGGCATATCTGATTAAGCCTGTTCTTACCCTGTCTGCCAAACTATTTGGATTAGGCGAGCGGTCGTGATATTTGTTTAACAGCAATGCCACATCTTTCAAGGTTTTACCCCGCAGAGATATGTGTCCTCTTATTGTATTCTTGATATTAGCGCGTGCTTTTTCTGTTATCTTAAATTTTTCCATATTGTGCCCCTATAAATAATTTTACGGGTTTATCAGAACCGGGTAAACCAGTTATTACTTCATAGTCACGTGCATATTGAAAATAAACACGTATTGATATAATATGAATACATATTTATTTTTAAACGCCGACTATAAGGAGTAATTATGTATACAGATTCAGATATGTATGAGATAGACAGGTTTCTGGTAATTCAGTATTTGGGCTTTCATGATATTCCGGAAATCAAAAAAGCATACTATTCAAGGATAAAGAAAAAACTGGAACTTCACGAGATTGTAGAATGCGATATTATTAACAGCAGTTATACTTTTGCAGGCGCTGTGCATGTTATCAAAGACCCTGAAGTATTAATCTGTGATTTTTATCCGTTGAACTGAAAAAAGAGGCGCCTTTTGGGCGCCTCCCGTATTTATTTGTCGTCTAATGCCGCAACGCCCGGGAGGACTTTACCTTCAATAAACTCCAGCGAAGCGCCGCCGCCGGTTGAAATGTGAGTGAACAAGCTGTCGCTCATGCCGTATTTTTTTACCGCTGCAACAGTGTCGCCGCCGCCAAGAACGCTTATTGCGCCTGCTTTGGTCGCTTCTGCCACAGCCTGCGCTGTTGATTTGGTTCCGGCTGTGAATGCGTCGTTTTCAAACGCGCCAACAGGGCCGTTCCACAAAATTGTTTTTGAGCTTTTAATCACGTCCGCGAAAAGTTTTTGGGTTTCGGGGCCTGCGTCTACGCCTTCCCAGCCGTCAGGGATTTGGTCTACCGCAACGATTTTGTTTGTGCCGTTGCCGGAGAAATCATCCGTAATCAGCACGTCTTTTGCCATTACGATTTTAACGCCTTTTTCAGCAGCTTTTTTCTCAACTTCTTTTGCTACGTCCATTTGGTCAGGTTCGCAAATTGAGTTGCCAATTGAGCCGCCATTGGCTTTTACGAACGTGTAAGCCATGCCGCCGCCGATAATCAGGTTATCAACCTTGTCAATAAGGTTTTCCAAAACTCCTATTTTAGTTGAAACCTTTGCACCGCCTACGATTGCAGTGAACGGTCTTTCAGGATTGTTAAGCGCTTTGCCGAGGCTCTCAATCTCTTTTTCCATTAAGAAGCCTGCGACTGCCGGTTTTAAGACTTTTGCAAGTTTCGCGGTAGAAGTGTGGTTTCTGTGAGCTGCGCCGAATGCGTCGTTTACGTAGAAGTCACCGAGTTTCGCAAGTTCGTTTGCGAAAGTCATGTCGTCGTCTTTTGCTTCCTCAGCCTTGTAGTAGCGGATGTTCTCTAACAGCGCAACTTGGCCGTCCTTAAGGTTTGCAAGTTCTTCTGCCGCGCCTTGGCCGATTAATTTCGACACAAACAGGACATCTTCGCCCAAAACTTCAGAAAGCTTTTTTGCGACCGGTGCAAGTGTAAATTCAGGGTTAGGTTCGCCTTTTGGTCTGCCTAAGTGCGCCATTAAAATTATTTTAGCGCCTTTTTCCCGTAAATATTTCACGGTCGGAACAATCGCCTGAATCCGTGTGTCGTCGGTTACGTTTTTGCTCCCGTTAATATTATTTTCCAGGGGAACGTTAATGTCCACACGCACAAGCGCACGTTTGCCTTTAATATCGCCTAAGTCTTTAATTGATTTTTTCATTTCTCTCTCCTTTTTAAAATAATGTGCATGACTATTATAGAACAAACAAAATTGTTTTTATGTTACAATTATTTTCATGGAATTTTTACACGTAATTATTGGGCAGGTATTCAGCTGGATAGAGTATACAATTACGGCAATGGGGCCGTGGGGGATTGTGCTTCTCATGGCAATCGAATCCTGCAACGTCCCGCTGCCAAGCGAAGCCATTCTCCCGTTTGCAGGGTATCTTGTAAGCAAAGGCGTTATGAGTATTCACACAGCCGCGTTCGCAGGCGCGCTCGGGTGTGTGCTCGGCTCGATTCCGTCGTATTATCTCGGTTACTTTGGCGGCAGGCCCTTCATTGAAAAACACGGTAAATGGTTCCTTGTATCACAAAAAGACCTTGACGCCGCTGACAAATGGGCGCAAAAATGGGGTGAATGGGCGTTCTTCATCTGCCGGATGCTTCCGGTTGTCAGAACTTTTATTTCGCTTCCCGCAGGAATTTTGAAAGCAAGGCTGCCTGTATTTTTATCTTTTACGTTTATCGGTTCGCTTATCTGGAGCTACCTGCTCGTTTTTGTCGGAATAAAGTTCGGCGAAAACTTGGCGGTGTTTTCAGCAATCTGGCACAAGTTTGATGTGGCAATAGTTTTGGTCTTCGGAGCGCTTTTTGCTGCGTATCTGGTTCATCATTTCAAAAAATAGTGCATTTATATTAGTGTTTATTTTTGAAAAATGATATATAATATTATTGACTCGTACAAAAATATTATTAAGAAGGAAGTAATTATGGATAAGAAAATTGTTTTATTATTAGCTGCTTTGTTAACTGTAAGCACGGCTGCATTCAGTGAAGAACAAATGGTAAGGATTAATCCGAACGGCACATATGTCGAGCCGAAAGAACTGCCGCCGGCGGCGGCTCCGGTCGACAACAGCAATATGGCCTTTGATACTAAAACAGTGTATTACCCTAATGCAAACCTAAAAAGCGCGATTAACAAGTATAAACAAAGAAATTACACGGGCGCTATGCAGGAGTTGTTTTCGCTTGCAAAAAAAGACCCGTCTAACCCTGTCGTGCATTATTATTTAGCGCTTTGCTATACACAAGTCGGCGACACTGCACAGGCTGCTGCCGAGTATGAAATAGTGCTTGCCCTGAACCCGAATGCCGGCCTGCGTAATTACGCTGTTGTCGGAAAAGACTGCCTCACAGACGGACCGGCATGTAAATCAGTTGAAGGCGATACCGACGGGCTGGATAAGTTTATTAATTCAGCGTATGGCAACGGATTCTCCGCTGAGCTTAACAGGGAAGTTGAACAAAAAAAACTTAATAAAATCCAGGAAACCATAAACCGTAAAGATAATCTTGATGAGCGTGACCTTCAATATATCAAAAAGCTTGACCAAAAATCCCAGGCCTCTGACGAAGAAATTCTTGCGGCAGTGAAGGTTTTGCAAAATTCCGGCGTGAACATCACGATTCAGCCGGGTTCACCTTATGCGCAGTATACGCAATGGCAAGACCCGCAAATGACTGAAATGAGCATGCTTTTGGGAAATAACAATAACAACAATTCCAATAATGCAATGTGGAACATGCTGCCGATGATGCTTGCTCAAAATGGTCAAGAGGGACAAAATTTTGACCCGCAGGTTTTGCAGAGCATGATGATGAGTTCAATGATGCCTGATTTCGGGTTTGGGAATAATGATAAATGAGTGAGACGAAACAAAGCATAAATGTTTTGTTTCGCGAGCGAATGAATCAGAATGCGAAGCATTATGATAGATAAGTTAAAATCAGCTTATAATGCTTTGGTTAAAGATGACCTTGACAGCGCGCGGCAAATGTTTGCCGCGCTTGCTGATTCTGATTTGCGGGCAAAATGGGGATTATTTCTGGTTAATTTAATCGACGACGGTAAGATTTACGAATACCCAACGTATTTTCAGGTAAGGAATTTCCTTGAGATTGATATTGATTTTTTAATCTCGCATTACAAAGGCGATTATGTGGAGCGCATTGCAGGGTATTCGGATTTTTTGTTTCGGATTAACCCTGAGACGTACAAGTTTATCGGGCGGGTGTTTTTTAACAACGGCCTGAAGCCGCAGGCAATGTTTTTTCTTGAGCGCGCAAAGTCGTATTTTTATAACGACCCGGAACTGCACTATTTGTTTGCGGATATTTACTTTGAGGAAGGAGAGCGCAAAAAAGCTGCTGCCGCGCTTGAAGCCTGCTTAAAAGTTCTGCCGGGATACTACCCTGCCGAGGCAATGATGAAAAAGCTTGCTGCATAATTATTCGGAATCAGGCCGCTTTCAAGGTCGATTAAAAATGTCTTGACAAGCGCCACGATTTCTTATACAATCACTTGTAGTTACATTTCGTAAAGGAGAAAGTATGAGAAAAGCATTTACGTTGGCGGAAGTTTTAATCACCTTAGGGATTA
>JAIRZW010000128.1 GCA_031267015.1 Heliobacteriaceae bacterium
ATCGACGAAATACTATGCCCGATCGCGCTCTTCAAAAACCCGTAATAAAAAGTCCCTAACTTAATGTTCACATCCGGATGTGCCAGATTCGCCGCCCCGCTCAGTCCGTATTTTTGCGCGACTTCCTGTGCGGTTGCCGGCATAAGCTGCATAAGCCCGCGCGCGCCGACGCTGCTGGATGCATTCGGGTCAAAATGGCTTTCTTCGCGCATAAGCGACTGCATTAACGGCGCATGATTCCCGGCAGCTGCCGCGTATTTTTTAACCGTGTCATAATAATTCAGCGGATACACCAAACGCCAGCGATAATCATATTTATCAGGCTTCGCGGAAAGCGCGTCCATGGCTTTTTGCGCTTCCCAGACAGAAGACGCGTAGTCGCCCTTTTTATACAGAACCCAGCTTTTCACAAACCCGTCCTTGTAAAGCTCGCTCAAAATATCATAATCATTAAGCTCAACCAGCTTCGTAATCAGGCTGTCAGGGTATTTGTACGGATAAACCACCGGCTTTTCAGCCAGCTTATCCGCGATTATCGGGGAAGTCTTGCCCTCCAGCTGCAAATACGCTCTGTAAGCATAATACGAATCAGGATATTTTTGGATAACCTCCTTAAAATATTCTCTATTGCCTGTTTTTCCGAGCCAATACATAACCATAGGCGCCGAATTTGAGTTCGGGAACTTTTTTAAATGTTCTTTTCCGACTTTTTGCGCGTCCTCATTTTTTCTTATGCGCTCAAAAAATATGTTCGCAAGCGCGTCTGCAGAAAAATTCCCGTTCGGGTATTTTTTATAAAGCTTTGTGTAACACGCCTCTTTATCAGTTGCAGTCTTGCATTTAAGGCTTAACAAATAATCATTGCCGCGCGCTGACACTGTTGAAAGCCGGTTCAAAGCCTCCTCTTTTGACGGCAAAAGGTTTAAATACATATCTATTGCGTCATAAATATCCTGCTCGCTTACGTTTTTGGAATACTTGCTTAACCCGGACAGGATAAGCGATTTAGCAGTTTCGTACTCTTTGAGAGCATAAGAATTTTTTGCACTAATAACCCAGCTTTTTTCCGGAGTCGTGTGGAAAAGAAGC
This sequence comes from Heliobacteriaceae bacterium, assembly GCA_031267015.1. Lineage (GTDB taxonomy): Bacteria > Cyanobacteriota > Vampirovibrionia > Gastranaerophilales > Gastranaerophilaceae > UBA947. The sequence goes on from JAIRZW010000128.1 coordinate 1,090, forward strand.
TGCTTTGTTTTGGCGTAATCCCCAAACAAATAGCTGGTTTTGGCCATAAGCAGGTAATCGTCAGATTTAATTAGCTTTTGATATTCTCCCTCTCCCCCTGGGAGAGGGCCGGGGTGAGGGTTAGCTTTTTCATCAAGCGCAAGCCAGTTTTCCACAGCGCTCATGGCAAGCCTTCCTGACGGCGCTTTTATTATGTAATCTCTAAAATGCTCTGCTGCGCCTTCTTTTCCGGATTTTTTCAATATAAGACCGGAATAGTACTTTGACGCAATCGCATAATCAGTTTCGGGATACTTGCCGGAAATCCGGTCAAAATACTTTTGCGCTAATCCCGGGTTGGTTTCCACAAGAAGCTGCGCGGCTGAATATTGGGCCTTTGCACTGAGTTTGCTGCGCGGATAGTACTTAAACAGAAACGTATACCGCTTGACAGCCGTATATTTGTCGCCCAATTTCTGCGCACATTCTGCCTGGTGGAATATTGCCGGCGGTTTAAGATTTGAGAAAAACGACACCTTGGAAAACAGGTAGTACGAGTTAGAATATTTTTCATGCCTGTAATCTTCCAGCGCCTGTTTGTAGATTTCATCGGCTTTGCCCGGCGGCTGGCAGGATTCGAGCGCATAAAACCCTGCAAAAAGGAACACTACAACTGCCGCAATTCCTGCAATAATCTTTTGTTTCAAACTCAAGCTAATCATAATGCTCCGCATTCTGTTTCATTCGCTCGCAAATCCGAATATAAATGTTCTGCTTTGTCTCGCTCATTTATCATAATTAAATTTTAGCATAAAAAAATGGTGGCATTTTTTCGCTGCTTTGTGGTATAATCATTAAAAAATGGTGAAAGAATGATTGATTACGGTAACTTTAAAAAAGCTTTAAAACACCTTGAATTGCAGTTTCAGAACTACCAGAATCCGGATAACATGAGTCTGCCCGTTATTACGCAGGAAGCAGTGAAAGAGTCGGTTATACAGCGGTTTGAGACCTGCTGCGACTGCATGTGGAAAGTACTCAAACGCTACTTGAAAGAAGACCTCGGCATACCGGACGTTCCTGAAAGCCCGAAACCTGTTTTTCGGCTTGCTTTTGTCAATAATTTACTGTCTTCGGATATGGATTTTTGGCTTCAATACATTGATGTAAGAAACGGTACTGCCCATGATTACAGCGGGGAAAAAGCGGAAACAGCACTCAGCTTAATGTCAAATTTTATAAGCGATGCAAGAAGACTTTATGAAACAATGAGCGGAGATAAATTGGATGCTTGATTTAACCGAGTCACAGCAAGAATTAGTTAAAGATTTACTTAAAAAGTACATCCCGAATACCGCTGTCTGGGCATACGGCTCACGTGTCAAAGGAACTTCTACTCCCAAATCTGATTTAGACATAGCGGCATTTACTCATGCTGAGCAAAAAGCCGGCATTATAAACTTACGCGAAGCCTTTGAAGAGAGCAATCTGCCGTTTCGGGTTGATTTATTTGTATGGGACGAAGTTCCGGCAGCTTTTCGCAAAAACATTGAACGCGAGCATGTTGTTTTGCAGCAGCAGACCCCTTAATGCGAAACCGCAGCAGGTTCCGGCAGAGGATTCTTATAATCTGCCATTTCAGATATTTGCCGGCACCACTGATACATTATTTCATCGTCCGGAAGCTCATAAGATATCGGTGTGCCAATATGGACTTCCGCCTTTTGGCGCGTAAACGGCCGTAACTTAGGATACCCGCTGAACTTATCAATCGCAACCGGGATTATGTCGGCTTTTGCATTCTTTGCTATCACGATAAAGCCTTTCTTAAGCCCCTCAATCTCGCCGTAAGGTCTTATGCCGCCTTGCGGGAAAACCCCCAGCGACCAGCTTGTGCCAAGAATGTCGCGGACTGTTTTGAACGTCGCAATCTCAGGCTTTGTACGGTCAACGGCAAACGCACCGAGCCGTTTTATAAGCCAGCTTCGCTTTTCGCTCTTTTCAAATAATTCTTTTTTTGCCATATACGCAATCGGGCGCATTACGGCAAGCGTCACGAGCGGAGGGTCTAAATGAGAAACATGGTTTGCGGTATACAAAAACTTATCGCTTTTTCTGTGTTTTGACAAATTTTCGCGCCCGGTAATCTTGTAGTCAAAGAAAATCATAAAAAACGACCGTACTACAAGATTCACAAACCCCATATAAAAAATCGTCCTGAATATATTATATTCATGCGGATAACGTCTGTTGTAATTTCGTTCTTCTTTCATACTTACTCCAAAACAGGTACATATTTAAACCCTGTTAATTCCTGAATCGCTTCAACCCACTTAGCGACCATTTCTTCCACATCATCACTGTACGGAATAACTTCACCTATTTTCACAGTGATTTTGCCGCTGAATGGCAGGTGCTTAATTTCGTTTGTGCCTAAAATTCCAATCGGCAGAATATTACACTTGGTTGCTTTTGCAAGCCCCGCAAAACCTTTTGAAATACAGCTTATTGTGCCGGGCTCCTGACGGGTTCCCTGCGGGAATATCCCCAAAACCCAGTCGGTATTTTTAATCGAACGCGCTGTTTTTATAGTTGAAACCCCTAAACTCTTGCGATTCACGGCAAACGCTCCCAGCCAGTCAAGCCACCAGCGCATGAACGGATTTTCAAACAATTCTTTTTTCGCCATATACGCAACCCTGCGCGGCATGATTCCCGCAAGCATAGGCGGGTCCATGGTCGAAAGGTGGTTTGCGCAGACTATATAGTCGTTGGTTTTCGGAACATTCTCAAGCCCCTCGACTTTTAACCTGTAAACAAGTTTCAATCTGAACATGTAGCCGACTCCGGTGACTGCCCATTGAAAAAATGTGCGGAATATATTATATTCGGATTCTGAGCGTTTTGTATAATCTTTTTTAGGCATGTAATATATTATACATAAAAATTTCTTTCATGTATAATAGTCTTGAAGGGATAATAAATATGAAAACATCAAATGCTGCATTAGAAAATGAACTTTTTAAAAGTGTTTATGACAAAACGCCGGATTCTGTACGGAATCTTAATCTGGTCGACTTTTCAAACAAAGGTGAATTTGTGTTTACGCTCACCAAAAAAAACCTTGATGAATTAAATTTACGTGAATGGTTTGCGGGCTACGCCAGAGAGGCACAGGTTTCTACGGCGGGGATTCGCGGGCCCCAGAACATTTTATTCCCGCAGGACACGCGGTTTCCGATTAACCTAATCGGTATAATCCTTGCAACGCTTGCAAAAGCGCTCGTTGCAAGAGAGAAAAGCCCCCCTTGCAAGGGGGGTCAGGGGGGATTTACAGCAATAGTCAAAATCGCCGGCCGTGAGGTTCGGTATAATTCAG
>JAIRZW010000142.1 GCA_031267015.1 Heliobacteriaceae bacterium
TGTCTCTTAATTTTAACAACAACATATCAAGCTCAAAACCTGTTATACGCGAGGCGGCTAACATGCAGAATGACGGCGGCGGCGGGAACCTTGGCTATATGTTTCAGGGGCGCAGGGAAGATGAAGAAAGAAAATATAACTTAGATAAAAGTATTTTTGCCCAGGAAAAAGATGTTTTCGGCGCAAGAGAATTTGACATGCCTGAAGAAAGCTTTTCATTTGCAAGACTGGTTGCTCAGGTGATTCTGGCGATTAAGAGCTTGTTTGGCAGATAAATAATTATTAGACAAGAAGTAACACTGCAAAATTTGCTTGACAGATTTTGGAATTTTTTATACAATCATGGGTGGTTACATTTCGTAACAGATTGGAGGAAAGTATGAGAAAAGGGTTCACACTTGCAGAGAGTGCTACGCACCCCGGAACAAAGTCCGGGGCAGGCTGCGTCATGCAACACAATGTTCGTAAGCGCGCGTTTACATTGGCGGAAGTTCTGATTACATTAGGTATTATCGGGGTAGTAGCGGCGCTGGTCATGCCTTCGCTGATAGCGAATTACAAGGATAAGGTGTATGACACAGCGCGTAAAAAAGCCTGGTCAACCATAGGCCAAGCAGTTCGGGTTATAACAGTAAACGGCGGGATATCCGGTGCAACAGATGCGCAAGACTTTGTAGAAAACCACTTGAGAGAACAGATAAAAATTCTCAAGACGTGCGACAATGCTAACTTACGCAGTTGCGGCATTGAAACCAACACAAATGCGATAAAAACACTGGCGGGGACTTCTACGACGATGCCTAAGCAGTTTCATAGTTTGGCATCAGGTGTGGACACTGAAGCAACACCCAATACCAACAGCTACGGTTTTGTAATGTCGAACGGATATTCGGTGAACTTATTTTACAACCCTAAGTGCATGCCTGATGACACTGTTTCAAGCTGGCACTATGTCCAGGACAGAGTATGTGTAAATGCTATTTATGACATGAATGGCCTTGGAAGACCAAATCAAGTAGGAAAAGACATCGGCTTTGTAACAGTAATTTATCCTGATGAAAGTTCAGTGGCCTATGCACCAAATGTTGTCAAAGAAGATGCAGCATATTCTTCTGACTTCAATAACGCCCCTCAGGCTTGTACAGACCAAAACCCGGATTATTCAGTACCAAACCGGGATGAATTACTTGCAATGTATATGAACATGAACATCTTAGGAATGCCATCCGCACACTACTGGTCAGCCTCTGAGGCGTCTCCGGAGTTAGCTTGGAGGCAGAGTTTCTACTATGGCGGCCGCGGTCTGAACGACAAGACCACCACTGTCAACGTTCGTTGTGTGAGGAGATAAGCTCGAAAAGTCTTATATGTGTTGAATACGGACAGACTATTTCATTAAATAATTTTTGTGCTATGATAAATGAGCGGGTGCAACAGAATGCGGAGCATTATGATTAGCTTATGAGCGAAAAGAGAGTAAAAACAGGTTTAATCGGTTTGGGCACGGTGGGTTCCGGGGTGTACAAGACTCTGTGCAATTTCGGCAATATAGAAGTGAAAAAAGCCGCTGTCAAAAATTTAAGCAAACCCCGTAATATAGCGGATTTGGATGTTTCGATTCTGACTGCGGACCCGTATGAGGTCGTTAATGACCCGGATATTGACATTGTTGTTGAATTAATCGGCGGGGTAGAGCCTGCTTTTGACCTGATTAAGACCGCGATAAAGAACGGCAAACACATTGTGACCGCCAACAAAGAGCTTCTTGCAAAACGCGGGGAAGAACTGTTTAATTTTGCCGAAGAACATAACAGCGTTATTTTGTATGAGGCGGCGATTGCCGGCGGAATCCCCGTGATTATGCCGATTAAGACGATTCTTTCGGGCAACAGAATCGACCGCATTGAGGCAATCCTGAACGGTACAACGAATTATATTCTGACAAAAATGGATACGCAGGGCGCGTCTTACGAAGATGTGCTGAAAGAGGCGCAGGAACTGGGTTATGCAGAAACCGACCCGACCGGCGACGTTGAAGGCTGTGACGCGGCGTATAAAATCACAACCCTTGCCACGCTTGCGTTTAAGAAAAGGGTTAAGATTGATAAGGTTTATCGCGAAGGGATTACGAAAATCCGGCCGCAGGACATGAATGCAGCCAACGAACTCGGGTATAAGATTAAGCTTATTGCTCTGGCGTATTTGGACGAAAACAGCCGCGCTGACGTGAGGGTTCACCCGATGCTGGTGCCGAAAAAAGATACGCTTGCGCACATTGACTATGTTACAAACGCAGTAACCCTCAGCGGGCATCCGCTCGGGGAGATTACGCTGTCCGGGCCGGGCGCGGGTGAGTTTCCTACCGCAAGCTCCGTTGTCGGTGATATTCTGGCGATTGCCGCCGAACTCGGCAAAACTGATTACCTGCTGCCGATGATGCGCTGTTCGCATAACGAAAATGCTGATATGATTGATATTGCTGATACGGTTAACAAGTATTACGTATCAATCAGCGTCAAAAATTGCAAAGGGGTAATCGGAAGCATTGGCAAGGTTTGCGCGGAAAACAACATAAGCCTTGCAAGCATTGTGCAAAAAGAGATTATGGATGAAGACGCTGCCGTAGTCACCGTGATTACTGAAAAAGCGCTTGAAAGGGATATGCAGAATGCAATTCTGGCGCTTGAAAAAGAAGATTCTATAAAGAAAGTGGACAGTCTGCTAAGAGTTAAAAGCATGAGGTGAAAAATGTACGAAGGATTAATAAATACGTTTAGAGAATACTTGCCGGTTACGGACGCAACACCCGTAATCACGCTTAACGAAGGCAATACGCCGTTGATTAAGGCAGACAATCTGGCGCGCAAAATCGGGGTGGATGCGGAAATTTATTTGAAATTTGAAGGACTGAACCCGACCGGAAGCTTTAAGGACCGCGGCATGACCATGGCGGTTTCCAAGGCGAAGGAAGAAGGTTCCGGTGCGATTATCTGCGCTTCGACAGGCAACACAAGCGCGTCTGCGGCAGCGTATGGCGCAAAGGCAGGCATGAAGACGTTTGTGCTTATCCCGGATGGCTACATTGCGCTCGGTAAGCTTTCGCAAGCCATGATGTACGGCGCGGAAATCATCGCGATTCAGGGAAACTTCGACCGCGCGCTTGAATTGGTCCGCGATATCGCGGAAAAATACCCGGTAACCCTTGTTAATTCGGTGAATCCTTACCGTATTGAAGGCCAGAAAACCGGCGCGTTTGAGGTTTGCAACGCGCTCGGACGCTCACCCGATTATCATTTTATCCCGGTCGGAAACGCAGGCAATATAACGGCTTACTGGAAGGGGTATAAGGAGTTTCACGCACGCGGAAAAATTTCCTCATTGCCGAAAATGTTCGGGTTTGAGGCTGAAGGCGCTGCGGCAATCGTAAAAGGCGAGCGGATTATGAACCCCGAAACCCTTGCAACAGCAATCAGAATCGGCAACCCGGCAAGCTGGAAAGAGGCAGAAGAAGCGCGTGACCAAAGCAGCGGCATGATTAACTTTGTAACCGACGAGGAAATCGTGTATGCTTACAAATTGCTTGCGTCAAGCGAAGGAATCCTTGCAGAGCCTGCAAGTGCGGCTTCTGTGGCGGGATTAATAAAAGTAAAAGACCAAATCCGCGCCGGCGCGAAGATTGTCTGCGTCTTAACCGGAAACGGCCTGAAAGACCCTGACAACGCGATTAAATATGCGGCTTCCGAAGTCAAAAAGACCTCGTCAGACATAAACGAAATTTTGAGGGTTATGAATATATAATCTGCGCTCGCAGCAAAGCAATGGCTTCTACTTGACAGCTTTAAAAATTTCTATACAATAACAGGTAGTTACAATCTGCAACAAGGAAAAATTATGAAAAATGCATTCACACTTGCAGAAGTGTTAATTACCCTCGGGATTATAGGAATAACAGCGGCATTGGTTATGCCGCCGCTTATTGCGAATTACAAGGAGAAAGTCTATGACACAGCGCGCAAAAAAGCGTTGGCAACCATAGGCGAAGCCGTGCGGGTAATAGCAATAAACGGCGGTATAGGGGATGCAGTAAATGCGCAGGATTTTGTGGAAAACCACTTGAAAAAGCAAATAAAGATAATCAAGACCTGCGACAATGCTAACTTACGCAAATGCGGTATTGAAACCAACACAAAGGCGATAAAAACACCGGCAGGAACTTCTACGACCATGCCAAAGGCGCTTCATAGTTTGGCATCATACATATCGGACGGAACAACAACAAAGGTCAACACCGACAGCTATGGTTTTGTAATGGCAAACGGATATTCGGTGAATTTGTTTTATAATCCGCAGTGCATGCCGTATGACTCAAACAACCACTATGGCCAAGATAAAGTATGTGTAAACGCTATTTATGACATGAATGGCCTTGGAAGACCAAACCAGGCAGGCAAGGATATAGGTTTTGTAACAGTAATCTATCCTGATGAAAGTTCGGTGGCCTATGCGCCTGATGTTGTTAAAGAGAATGCGGCAGAGTCTGACTTCTATAACGCTCCGCAGGCTTGTACAGACCAGAATCCTGATTATTCGCTCCCAAACATAGATGAATTACTTTCAATGTATATGAACATGAACATCCTTGGAATGGTGCCCAACAGCTACTGGTCCGCCTCCGGGGCTACACCGTCGAGGGGTTGGATGCAGACTTTCTACGGTGGCTACATATTACGTTACTCCGGGTCCAGTGCTACCTACGTTCGGTGCCTCAAAAGATGAGTTATGCCTGGCAATGTTTTTAGGGCTGGTATCATCAAGATGATTGCCGGCTCTATAAATTAAGGTAATAATATACAATTTTACATAAACAAGCACCGCGTCATCCTGAATTTATTTCAGGATCTGTCCACCGATAATGTTCAATTTCTGTAATGTATACTTACCCGTAAACACGGCAAGATGCTGAAACACGGAGGTCAATCCGGCGTTCAGCATGACGGGGGCATTCCCCGCAAATAAGAACATAACAAAATAGTGTAAAATTGTATATTATTACCTAAATTAATTTAGTTCTTCTGTAACAATATATCCCTGGCCCTTGTCGATTTGGCGCCGGATTGGTTTGTCGGTTTCGTCAAACCAGGTTGTAACTGCGGCTTTTTTCTCAAATTTTTCTATAAAATTCCCGTCCGCGTCGAAGCGCATGGTCACTTTTGTACCCTCGGGCCGGAAGGAGTAATCAACCTGGCTTATGTTGTCATTGTGGTGGTATGCATATTTTTTCTTGACAGATGCGGTTACTTTTTCGTGGTTTTCGTGGTTAACCTCGTTTTCTTCAATAATCCGCCCGTCTTCATCGAGTTTTCTGTTGCGCATCCAGCCGGGCGCGCTTTCGAGAGTCATAACCAGATTGCCGTAAGCATCGTATTGTTTTTTGATGTTACCGCCGTTTTCAGTGTCTTCCATGATAATGCTGCCGTTGCCATAGAAAAATTCCGTAAATTTTTCCGTGGTGCCGTCAGGGTTTTCAATAGTAACCAACCGCGACTTTTCGTCGGAAAGCTCGGTAATCTTTGTCCCGTCGGGTTTGGTTTCTATTGTCAAAAGCTGACCGTTTGAAACGTACAGCTGCTCAACTATTGAACCGTCTTCTTTTTGAGTCCGCTGAATATCTTTAGGCACGTCTGGTTTGGCAGGTTGTTTTTTATTTTTTCCGAACATGTTTAGTATTATAGCACATGATGTGATATAATGACAATATGAGAAAATTATTAAAAAATTTCTGGATTGCTTCGCTTGGCTTGACAGCCGC
>JAIRZW010000052.1 GCA_031267015.1 Heliobacteriaceae bacterium
TAGTTTGGTACATTATTATTAATTATGAAAAGGACGAAGGCTTAGTGCCAAGATGGGCTGAAACTTTGAATAATGCCCCGCTGTACGATAACGGAGAATTGCCTGATTTATCTTCTGCCATAGAACTCGCTTCACTGTTCGCATTGTCAAGTGCATTAAACTTATATGACGACCTCATTGCAAATGCAGAAAATGCTATAAAAAATGCTATTGACGGTACTTACCCTTATTGGGGTGACTCAGACACTCATGCAGGTCAAGAAGCAGCAGTTAAACAGATAAATGATTATTATGAAGGCTCAAAAACAAAACAGACTAACATTGGTACAAATATAACAAATTTGCAGACTATTGTAAGTCAAATGCCTGTCGGCATCCGAAAAACAGAGCTTGGAACGCTCATCAGTCAATTACAACAAATTTCTGGTGCAACAGATAGCATTGTTAAAAAAATGGAAACTTTTAACAATACAATAGGTCAGTGGAATGCCTCAAATGCCCCATACAAACAGGATAGTAGGGAAATTGATAAAGATATTATCCGCGCTGCGTTTGGTGAAAATAGTGCCTGGCCGAAAGGCGGAGGTACTGACTGGGATAAGATTAATAACACCGATACAAGTCTGCCTGCCAACCGCAAAGGCGGTGTTGCAAAAGCTATAGATGATGCCAAGATGACTTACAGCAATACTGGCATAGACCAATATCAGATACAGACACAATTGGAAGAAAAACTTAATGAATTTCAATGGCTTGACAACTATAACACGCATGCTCAGCAATTTGTAAGATGGCTCAATTCATGTGAACAGTTTAAAAACTATGTGCAATACGGTCTGGAAACTTTACCTTCAAAAGAGATTCCGCGCGAAAACGACCCTAAAGCGCAGTGGTACACCAATCTCTGGTACAGAATGGGCGGTATTAGCGAGACCAAAAAAGAAGAACCGTCCACCAAATTCAAAGTACTTGACGACAGCAAAATGAATAATCCTGATTATCTTCAATACGCGCTTGAGACCGGCACGCTTGCAATGGAACAGGTTGTGTTTAGCGAAAAAGGCTCAGGCTTGTATCCGGGCTTAAAAACCACTGACTGGAAAGCCTGCACATTCGACAACATAAGCAATATTTCAAGACAAGACAACACGCTTGCCGTCGCAAAAGCAGAAGTTAAATACAAAAAAGCAGTCGAAGAAATCCAAGCCACAGACAAGCGTTACGACCTCGACCTTAAAAAGCTTGATACCCAGCACAATGCGCTTCAAACAGAGTTTGATTCAATAAAAACAATTATAAACAAAAACGCGGAACGCTCGTTTAAAGCTTTCTCGTAACACTCATTCATAGGGATTCTTCGCCGCCTTCCCCACCATCTGCGGGGCGGGCTCAGAATGACATAAATTTAGTTAAAAAATTAAAAAATAATAAATTTTCCTTGTTAAATTATCTTTATAAACTATAATATTATAAGGGAGAAACATTATGGCAAAAAAAGATAAAAATAACCCGTTTAACGATGAGAGTCTTGACGAGATTCAAGACACTGATGTTGTTGATAGTGTTGAGAACCTCCAACCCTCAACTCTCAACCCTCAACTCTCAACCGAGTACGATCGGCTTAATCAGCAGTACATAAGGCTTGCAGCGGATTTTGACAACTTCCGCAAAAGACAGGAGGCTGAACGCGAAGAATTACTGAAATTCGGCACGCAAAACGCACTGAAAAAGCTTATTGACGTGCTCGACAACTTTGAGCGCGGACAAAAAGCCATTGAAAACATTCAGGATTGCGAACAGGTTAAGGAAAGCTTTGACAAGATTCACAAGCAAACGCTTGATGTGCTGCAAAAGCTTGGCATGGAAGTGATTGACACGCAGGGGCAGCAATTTGACCCGAACTTTCACGACGCTGTAATGCAGACCCCGACAAACGAATACCCCGAGCATACAATTATAAACGAACTACAAAAAGGCTACAAAACCGGGGATAAGGTTTTAAGACCTGCACTGGTGAATGTAGCGGTTGAAGGTTAACAGAAATAATGGATTACTACGAAATATTAGAAGTATCAAAAGACGCGGGCAAAGAAGAAATAAAATCAGCTTTCAGGCAGAAAGCAAGGGCGCTTCACCCGGACGTAAACAAGGCGCCGGATGCGGCGGAAAAGTTTAAGGAGCTTGGCAAAGCCTACGAAACCTTAATGGACGACAACAAGCGCGCTACTTACGACCGCTTTGGCGAAGACGGCCTGAAAAACGCGGGGTTTGACACGGGCGGACCGTTTGCCGGCGGTTTCGGCGGACTGGATGAGGTTTTGCAGTCGTTCATGAGCGGCATGGGATTTAACTTTGGCGGTTTCGGATTCGGCCATGACCCGAATGCGCCGTTTCCGGGCGACGACTTGCGGCTCGATATTGAAATAAGCTTTGAAGAAGCGGTTTTCGGCACGCAAAAAGAAATTAAATTCGACCACCTTGAACTCTGTCCGGCTTGCAGCGGAACCGGCGCGCAAAAAGGCTCACAGCCCGAAGTTTGTCCGGCCTGCCACGGAACCGGACAGGTTCAGCATGTTATGCGAACCCCTATGGGTGCGTTTTCACAGATTGCAACATGCCCGGAATGCCGCGGCGCAGGACAGGTGATTAAGCACAAATGCCCTGAGTGCAAAGGCCATGGCCATGCCGGCAAAGAAAAATCAATAGAAATCAAAATCCCTGCCGGAGTGGATAACATGTCAAAAATACGGGTTTCCGGCGAAGGCGACGCAGGCCGCAACGGCGGCAGGCCGGGGGATTTGTTCGTAGTGCTTCACGTGAAACCGTCGGATTACTTCAAACGCGACGGCTCGGATATTTATACCAAAATAGAAATCTCGCCGGCGCAGGCGGTTTTGGGTGACGAGGTTACTGTCAGAACCATTGACGGCGAACAAACAATCCACATTGCAGCAGGAGTGCAGAGCGGCAACTCAGTAAAACTCAAAAATGCGGGCGTACCGCTGGTTTCGCGCCCATCTAGCCGCGGCGACCATGTTGTGGTAATATCTGTTAAAATACCGGCAAAGATTTCCGACGAGGAAAAAGAATTGTACAAAAAACTGTATGAAATCAATACAGGCAAGACCGCAAAACCCGCAGGCTGGTTTGCGAAAAAGTAAATAGGTGAATATGCTCAACAAAAACAACAACGTCATTGCGAGGAGGGTTAAAGCCCGACCCCGGAACAGAGTCCGGGGCAGGCTGCAAGGCAATCCAGCCTTTTATGGCAATCGGAATAAGCTGGATTGCTTCGCGCTCGGATTGACCTTCGCGCTCGCAATGACGTTGTTGTTATTCACTTTGCCGGCTTATGCGGCAAAAGTGCCCGAGCAGGTCAAAACTTACGTAAACAACTCTTTCCCGGGCACGAACTTCCGGTTTGACGGGGTTATTATTCTGCCGGATAACACGATTTATCTGCCGCTTTTTCCCGCGAAAATACTTGAACCCGGGGTTATAGAGGTCGAATCGACCATGCCCGGAGGCAAAAAGCTGGCTGACAAGCCGGATGTGGTGATTTTTAACAGTGATTTTGTTTTGTTGAAGGTTTTAAACGAGCCCAACGGCAAAAAAACAATCGTAAAGCTTTCTAATCCGCCGCAGGCAGTACGTTCCGGGCTGCTTCCGCAGGACATGCTCGTGCCAAAAGGACTTGTGATTCCCGAGAATATGAAAGGGATTATCGGCAACCTTGAAATCGGCACAGTGCAAGACCAAGGGCTTAGGGTTGAGGCTGTAAAACCCTCTTCCCGCGACTCTGTGGCGGATATTGCGCAGTTAAAAAATAAAGCGTTCTATATTTCAACCAGCTACAGTAAAAATATCAGAGTGCTTAACCCGGGCGCAAAACCCGCTGAATACGCGCTTGTACAGAAACATATCCCGATTTCGGTTCAGGGCTACAATGACAAATTCCTGCTCGTGACGTCTTATGACAAACCTTCTCTTGACGTGATTTCGCTTCAGGATGACGAGGTAATCCGCCAGATTCCGTTCAAAACCCAGCCCGATGAAATTATTGTTGACGCGCAAAACAAAAAGGCTTATGTTTCAAGCGCTGAGGATTCAAGCGTTTATGTGGTAAACCTTGAAACAATGACGCTCAGCAAACAAATTAAAATCAGCGGCATGTGCGAAAAGCTTACGCTGAGCGACGACGGCGCAAAGTTGTTTTATTTTGACAAAAAATCACGCGATATTTGGGCGATTGAGCTTGATAACAACTATCTTTTGAAAGATATCGGCAAGTTTCCGAACGTGTCGAAAATCGCTTACACAAACAACAAAATCTACATTACCAGCCGCACAAAAAACCGGCTTGCGATAATCGATTACGACACAATCGGTCTGATTGCGGAAATTGAAATCGCTGAAAAACCGGTTGACATGGCGGTTTACAATAATAATTTGTTCATTCTCGGCGCAGCGCAAAACGAAATTCAGATTGTAAACACTGCAACCGACACGGTTACAGACACGATTTATCTGAATACAAACGGGTTTTCGACAAAGATTGAGCCGGTCGCAGGCACGTCGCTTGCGCTGGTTACCGACACAAAAGCCTCTATGTACACGGTCGTTGACCTTGCAAACAAAAAGGTCCTTAAAACAAACGTTTTGGACATGCCTGTAAGCTCTATTGTTGTTATGGAGCGCATAAACAAAATTAGCGAGTAGTGAATGGTGAATAGTTCTTCAAAGCAGATACTTTCTGATTTAGAAAAAACTCAAAAGGAGTTTTGGAATATTTCGCGTGTGACCGGCGAATTTTTGAACCTGCTTGTGCGTCAGATTAGGGCGAAAAATGTTTTGGAAGTCGGAACTTCCAACGGGTATTCGGGAATCTGGCTTGGCCTTGCGCTCAAACAAACCGGCGGAAAGCTTACGACTATTGAATATTGGGATAAACGGCTTTCGGTCGCAAAAGAAAATTTTAAAAAATGCGCTCTTGAAGATGTGATAGAAACCGTTCAGGGTTCGGCTTTGGAGGTTTTGGAGGCGCTGAGTGAGGATTACACGGCGGATTTGGCGTTTGTTGACGCGAACAAGACTGAATATGTTAAGTATTTTGAGCTTATTGACAAGCATTTGAAGCCCGGCGGAATTATTGTGTGCGACAACGTTTTATCGCATGAGGAGAAGTGCAGGCCTTTTATTGACGCGATTAACGCACATCCGGATTACCACAACGTAATCCTGCCGCTGCCTGCGGGGCTTTCATTAGGTATTAAACAAATCCCGCCGGCCTCCTAACTTTAGAAAATGTACTTGACAAACACCCAAAAATCTTATACAATCACTTGTGGTTACATTTCGTAACAGATAGGAGATAAGTATGAGAAAGAAAGTTACACGTCATTGCGAGGAACGTAGTGACGAAGCAATCCAGAAAAACGGCAGTTATTGTAAACTGGATTGCTTCGCCCTAAAGGCTCGCAATGACAGGAAAGGTTTTACGCTGGCAGAGGTGTTAATTACACTCGGGATTATCGGAGTAGTAGCGGCGATTGTTATGCCGGGACTTATTCAGGATTGGAGGGAGAAATCTTACTCAACGGCTAAAGAGGTATTTAACAGGCGGTTAGAGGAAGCAACGAGACAAATGAATGTTAATGAAGTTTTAACTGGTTATTCCTCAACAGAAACATTTGTCAACGAACTAAAGAAATATATGAAAATATTACAAGTATGTCCAAGTGACCCGTCAGGTTGTTTTGCAGCGGCAGTAACAAATGGTGACGGCAGTGAAACAGTTGAAACTAAAAATTTAAAGAATTCAAGTAACTTAAACGAAGGAAACTGGGGGACAAAAGCATTAGGGATAGGATTAATAAACGGTTATACGGCAATCCTAAGTTATAATCCTGAGTGTTCAGTAGATGATATAACTGCACCCGGCTCACAGACTACTTCGTGTTTAAGTCTTGTATATGATATAAACGGAAAAGCAAAACCAAACAAACTTGGCAAAGATGTCTATACATTAAATGCGAATATATTCAACAGTTGTAGCGGAATAAAGATAGGGAGTTTATGTATATCAGCATCAAATGAGTCACGCACCCCTATAGACACTTGTAGTGGAAACACAGAGTATGACGATACAGGAAGTAGTAATGCATATTGTGCAACTAACTATTGGGCAGGAGCTAAGAAAACTTGTGCCGACCAAGGCATGCGTCTTCCGACACGCAGTGAGCTGCTCTCGCTCAAAGGCGACCCTGCAACCAATGCAGGTATTTCAGGCTACTTCTGGTCCTCTGAGCCGTACGAGGGCTACGCCTACCTCGCGTGGTACGTGTACCTGCCTGGTGGGGGTCAGGACGGCGGCCTCAAGCGCGCCATCATCGATGTTCGTTGCGTGAGGTGATTGTTTATAGTATTGACAAATTCCAAAAATTTTTATACAATCTCATATGGTTACATTTCGTAACTAAAAGGAGGAAAGTATGATGAAAAAAGCATTCACATTGGCAGAAGTGTTAATAACCCTTGGAATTATTGGGGTGGTAGCGGCGCTGGTCATGCCGGGGCTTATTCAGGATTGGAGGGAAAAATCATATTCAACTGCCAAAGATGTATTTAACAATCGGTTAGAGCAAGCAACAAGACAAATGAATATTAATGAAGCCTTAACCGGTTATTCCACTACAGAAGCTTTCGTCAATGAATTAAAAAAGTATTTAAAAGTATTACAAGTATGTTCAACTGACCCGTCAGGTTGTTTTGCAGCAACAGTAACAAATGGTGACGGCAGTGAAACAGTAGAAACAAAAGACTTAAAGAATTCAAGTAACTTAAATGAAGGAAACTGGGGAACAAAAGCGTTAGGAATAGGATTAATAAACGGTTATACTGCAATACTGAGTTATAATCCCGGTTGTTCAATAGATGATATAACTGCACCCGGCTCTCAAACAACATCTTGTTTAAGTCTTGTATATGATATAAACGGAAAAGCAAAACCAAACAAAATTGGAAAAGACGTCTATACATTGAATGCGAACATATTCAATAGTTGCAGTGGAATAAAGATAGGGAAATTATGTGTATCAGCATCAAATGAATCATACAGCCCGATAAACACTTGTGATGGATCAGTGTATGATAATAATTGTACCACTTCAAGTTGTGGTAGTCATTGTTCAATTAATTATTGGGCAGGGGCTAAGAAACACTGTGACGAACTAGGTATGCGTCTTCCGACGCAGAGTGAGCAACTCTCGCTCGGAATTTCAGGCTACTTCTGGTCTTCTGAGGAGTACAATGCAAAACGCGCATGGAGCGTGTCCCTGCCTAATGGCTATCAGGTCAACGACGCCAAGTCTAGCCACTTCGACGTTCGTTGTGTGAAGTGATTGTTTAAAAAGTCTAATATGTGTTGAACGTGGACAGTCTCTTGCTTTAATCTGCGTCATGTGCTAAGATATTTCATATATTAAATGGAGGTGGAGTTTGAAAAAGAATTTGTTTGAATTGTTTCTAAATAAAATACTGGATGTTCCCCTGTGGGTTAAGCAGGTACTGTATATTAAACTTATGTATGAAATGAGAGATAATTACTGCGAAACATTTCTCAGAATGCACCCGGATGACAACTTTGCCGTGTTTGTGCCCACATTAACCTACAACGGCCAAAAAGAACTCGCAGAAAGAACTTGCGGGCTTGACGCAAATATTTATAACTTTCTTAAGCACTGCGCCAACGGCCTGAGCACAATTGAAATTTCCATGAATATGTTTATGTCCATGGAAGAAATCGCAAAATATTTTGTGCTTTGTGTTGAACAAAGCTTTATTAAGAAGCCGGAATCACTTGAAATTAACTCTATGGCCGGATTTATCTCGGGCAAATACCGGGTCGGAGAGTACTTTAAGCATCGCGGAACACTTAATGTTGACCAGCTTCAAAAAGCCCTTATACAGTACAGCACCCAGCCGGATGATAACAATAAAAAACAGTTCGCGGCTGTCCTTGTCTGGCTCGGAGATATTAAGGAGGAAGACATTAAATCCGTGCTGATTCTGAAAGAAGAAGCCCAAAAACGCTTTATTCTGGACTACGGCGCTATGCCTAAGAGCGAAGTAACCTACGCCTGCGAGGCTGATAAGATTAACGAAGAATACTCGAAATTAAAAGATGAAAACCTTCAATTGAAGCGCAAATTAATGCAGTTACTGGAATTAATGAAAAAGCAAAATGTACAGCAGCCTTGTTAAGTACATCCGCGACGGACTCGTCGAACAGGAACACTTTGGATTTATTGTGCTTGCGAACAAAGAAAAGGTTATTGAAAGAATCGGCGAAGACCACGATTACCCTTATTTTTTGCGTTCATGCGCAAAGCCTTTGCAGGCAAGCCTTGCGGCGGATTACGGATTGGACTTTACGCCCGAGGAAATCGCGCTGTGCTGCGCCTCGCATGCCGGGGAAGAAATTCATGTTGAAATCGCGCGTAATTTTCTCAAAAGAACCGGGGTTAAAGAATCCGACCTGAAATGCGGGCTTCACCGGCCGTTGTCAAAGTCGGTTCCGGCGGGGCAGGAAACGGTTTTTCACAACAACTGTATCGGCAAACACATTATGATGCTTGCAATTTGCGCTCTTAACGGCTGGGATTTGGGAACCTATTACGAGGCCGGCCACCCGCTCCAGCTTGCAATAAAAGAAAAAATTAATGCGCTGTGCGGGGTTAAGACTGATTACCCCGTAACTAAAGACGGGTGCGGGGTTCCGATTATGTCAATGCCGCTGCGCAAAATCCTGAAAGGGTATTTGGAGCTTTTTTGTTCGTACGGGCAGATTAGAGATGCGTTTTTGAACTACCCGTACATAATCGGCGGGCAAAACCGGCTTGATACAAAGATTATGGAGCACGGCAGCGGAAACCTGATTGCGAAAGTCGGCGCCGGCGGGCTTTGCGTGGTGGTTAACATTGAATGCAAAGAAGGTTTTATAGTAAAGATTGCAGATTCAGACATGAAAGCCCGCGAAATCGCTGTTATCGACACCTTAAAAAACCTTCGCTGGGCTGACATTCCAATCGAGCGCGAGATTAAAACCCTTCACGGCGAAGTCGTCGGAGAAATGTATTTTTCACCACTTGAAATTTTCAAAAAATAGAATTTTATAACTTAAAATACAGCAACTGAATCCACGAGTTTTTTTGCGCTGCTGTGAGCAATCTGACGGGCGTAAGAGCCCACGGCGATTCCGTGTGGGGCTACGCCGCAAAGGCGCGCAAGTTCCGCGGTCTTGGAGTTCGTGCCGCCCGAAAGCAGCAAATATACAGGCAAATTCGCGTTCTGAACGATTTGTGCGGCCGCAACCGCCTGCAAGGTTGACTTATAATCATCCGCGCCGCCGCTCATCGGGAACCCGTCCGCCTGAACAATCGTTGTGTAAAGCGCACGGTATTCAAGCATTTTCTTAATCCGCCCGATTAACTGCGAATCGCCCAGACGACCGCGGCCAAGGCAAATACTCAACATACCGTCAAAATTCTCATTAAGCCATTGCCATTTCCCTATTGCCTCGCCTTCGTCTTCGCAAGCCGCGTGAAGCTCAATACAGTCAATCCCAAGCAACAGGATTTTTTCTAAATCCTTTGCCTTTGTAATATGAGGGTCGCCTTTGGCGCTTATGCTTACACAAAGGTACGAATCCACGCCCATTACGCGTTTTGCCGCGTTCACAACCTCAAGGTTTGCCGAAACGTCGAAAAACCGGCAGCCTGCCGCATAGTAAATTTTAACAAGTTCTTCAACCTGCACCGCGTTCTCATTTCCCGCGCCGCACACGAGTTTGAAGCAGTTTCGGTTTTCCAGCAAATCTTTTAAAGTCATTTAATCCCCCCTTCCCCCCTTACAAAGGGGGGTTCCAGAGTTAATTTATCATTTTATTATAAATAATTTCCGACGCTTTTACGATAAACTCCTTGCCTGACGGCGAATTGTGCGGACGGTTTGCAAGGATTACCACGATGTACCGTTTGCCGTTCGGAGCAAAGACGATTCCCGCGTCACCAAGCATTTTGCCGATGTCGCCGGTTTTGTGCATAAACGCCGCGCCCGCGCCAAGTCCGGCTTCGATTAGGCGGTTGTTATGAACGTGGCCCATGTAATCAAAGATTTTTTCGCGTGAACTTACGCTCAAAAAGTCCGGGTTGTCTATGTTATAAAGGATTGCGGCGAGTTCCGCGGCTGTGGTGCGGTTGGTTCCGTCAAGGTCGGGAAGCCACGTTTGCAAGTAGGTTTTGCCCAAGCCCCACTCGCGGATTCCGTGGTTTACGCCAGTCATAGAGCCGAGTTTGGCAATAAGCATGTTTGTTGACGAGTTGTCAGACTCGGTTATCATCGCGCGCGCAAGGTCATCTATTGTGTAAACGCTGTCACCCTTGAATTGCAGGCTTCCGGAGCCTTCGGCGCGGTAAACATCCGTAAGCTGCATTTGGTCGTAAATCGTAAACCGGCCGGCTTCGATTGAGCGGAAAAGGTCAATCAGCACAGGCAGTTTAATTATGCTTGCCGCGGAAAAGGATTTGTCCTGATTGATTCCGGCGTAATTTCCGTTCTCAAAGTCGAAAACATATACAGCGGGTTCTATGCCGGGATATTGTTTTGCAAGGTTTTGCAGTTGGTTTTCAAGCCCGGTAAGGCGGTTTTGCTCATGGAGCGGCGTCATTAAAGGCTTTTTCACCCGCGCACCGCGAAGCGAACGTTCGCCCAGAAACCAGTGGTTTGAGACGTAATTAGATGTCGGGAAACGCAGGTTGTGGTAATCTGTTTTTACATAAGGATACTGCGAACCGTGCCAGAAGGACATTGTAGTCTTTTGAAAAGCTGTCGGCAAAACAAAAATTCCGACTGACATAAAGAACACAAGCGAAACTATTCTGTTTACCAGCGTAGGTTCTTTGCGCACAATTCGCGGCCTTTTCTTTGCGGGAAAAGGTCTTACTGGCGCCGGCTGCGGCGGGTAAACATATTGTTCTTTTCGTACCGGTATTGGCATTGGTTCTCCTCCGTAATATCATTTTAATTGTTTTTACAATGTTTGGCAAGTCTGTTATGTTTATGATACAATCAAGCTGACAGATGCGAGGGACGAAGTTCCGAGTGCGTGAGTTAAATAAAGCCGATACTTAGATAATTTGAAGGATTTTAAGGAATCTAAAGAAGGCGATATTACGGAGGTTGTAGGCTTGACAGAAAAAGAATGCATTTTTTGTAAAATTATAAACGGTGAATTTAACACTGAGTTTGTACACGAAAACGAACATTTGGTTGTGTTTAAGGACATCCACCCGAAAGCGCCCGTGCATCTTCTTGTTGTGCCAAGGGTTCATGTGGAATCGTTGAATGAGCTTGAGGACAAAAGTCTTATGGGCGAACTTTTACAGGGCGTCAAAGATGTCACGAAAAAAATCGGGCTCAAATCCTACCGTGTGCAGATTAACACCGGCAAAGCCGCAGGGCAGGAGGTTTTCCACCTGCATTTACACATTCTTGGCTAAGTTTATAAAATGCTCTTTTTCGCCGACGGTTGTTATTTTCAGGTTGTTTACATTTTTGGGGTCGAACTGGAAAATATTCGCGCTTGAGAAAAATGCCGGACGGTTTCTGCATTGATACAGAGCAATATGTTCGTCATAGCCGCTTTTGAACCACTTGTTGAAAACGGACTTAATGCTTTCTACTAAAGGGTTTACACAAGGCTGCAAAACCTGCTTTTCATCCGGGTAACCCGGAATATTATAAAAAATCTTCGGACTGAAAGTTTTGTCCAAATAATAGTCATAAGTCTGTAATTGTTTGTCAATTACGCTCATCTGCAATTGTCTTGAGGTCTGTAAAGGGGTGTAATGTGAAAGTATTGCCACAGGGTTTCCGTCAAGTCCTTTGGCAACAACACCGACAGAGTTGCAGCCCGCAAGCCCGTCTGTATAAATTGTATGAATTTTACCGGGCAGAATGCGTGCGGCTTTACACTGGTTCATACCTACCTGAACTATATTTTTATCGCCGTTTCTTAACATTTGGGCAAGTCTCATTTCCGGCATTGCGTTTATAAAAAGCTTATTTTCAGCACTCAGCTTTGACAATGCAGGCAGAAATTTCCGCGTTAAATTCCTGACGCTCATTTTGCAGCTCCTAATCTATTGAAAAATTCTGCTGCTCTGTCTGCTTTTATAAAATTGATTTTGGGGAATTTTCTCTGTAAATCGCTAATTATGCTGTAATATGCGTCATTTACGACGACGTGTTCAATGCCGTCGTTGGTGAGGGTTTTTCCTTTTCCGCTTACGATTATAAACGAGCCGTCTCTGGTCGCGTGGCCGCCGGCAGTGCCAAGCCCTGCGCCTGCTCCGGCCGCATTTTTTGAACTGACTGCAAGCGGAGCTGTACAGAATGGTCTGTTTTTATCAATACCATGTGTTAAAATATTATTTAATTGTTTTAACTGGTCTGTGACACCCCATTTTGTAACTCCGTGTGCGTCAAACTTAGAG
>JAIRZW010000061.1 GCA_031267015.1 Heliobacteriaceae bacterium
GAACAATTTTTATTCGCATTCTTGAAATTAAATAAACAAAACTCAAAAATATTTCTTCCGGAATAAGCTTTTTTTTGACCACAATAAGGATAAACTTTGAAATATGTGGTCCACGGGAATACACCATACATATCAGAGCCATTAACTCTAGACAAACCACAAACTCCGTTACTTAATCTGAAATAAACATAGTCTTGGGTATAATATGGTTCCACTGCAAATTTTAAATATGGTTTGATATAATCAAATGCCATGCGGCTTTTGAGATTAGCCGAAGGAGACTTATCAACCCAATCCCAGGTCTCCAACGGACCATTTTCATTTTCGGCAAGCAGAACAGCATTAGATATAGTTGAATAGAAACTCTTAACTCTTGTGGTCGTAACATGTTTTTCATACTCGTTTATAAGCCCCGGCATGACCAAGGCCGCCACAACCCCAACAATCCCTAATGTAATCAACACTTCCGCCAAAGTAAAACCTGTTCGTTTGTTCATAATTAACCTCTTTTAGTCGCTAGTACGTCTATATAAACATCATAACGTATTGTCGTTAAAAAGTCAAGATGTTAGAATTAATAACAATATGAATAATATATCGACATTAGCAAAAAAATTTGCTATCCGCATCAAATTTGAGCGGATAAAAAAGAAGCTGTCGCAAGAAAAGCTTGCAGGTCTTGCCGGAATCGGCAGAACTACTCTGACCCAGATTGAGGGCCAGACTTCGTCGCCGACTCTTGATGTAGTCGAAAAATTAGCAAAAGCGCTGGGGTTTGAGCCCTACGAATTATTTATTTTTAATAATCTGCAAATTTAGCTGTCAGGCTTTTATTTCTTTTACGGAAATATTGAATTTCAACAAATAATATCCGCCAATGACTGTCAGCATCAGCATTAAAATTGCCTGATGTACAGTGGAAACCGCCAGTGCCGTGGATTTGTCGATGTGGAAAATCCCGAGCGCAAGAATGTACGCATACTGGTAAGGCCCCAAAAATACCGACGTTGACGGAATCATGGTCGAGAACGAAATAAGGCTTATCACAAACAACCCTGCCGCAAACCCAAGCCCCAAGCCGAAACTGTTGATGATTAAGTACGCAACGTAACATTCAATTCCCCAGATTACAGCGCTTGTAAAAGCCGCGATTGACATGTATTTCAGGCTGTCAAGCGCGCAAAAGCCTTCCAAAAACGACAGCGCATGTGCAAATTTTTGGAACTTATGCCGGAATTTATAAACCACATAAGACCCTGCCAAACTCCCGATAAACAGCGCCCCGACGCCGTAAGCAAGGTTCAGAATCCACTGCTGTTTGCAATAGAGCAAAACCGCGGCAAGCAGAATAAAAAACACGCAAATCCCGTCAAAAATCCGCTCAAGAATAATCGAGCCAAAAACCTTCATCTTGCTTTCGCCCTTAACCGTACCAAGATAATACGCGCGGTACATGTCGCCCGCTCGCGCAGGCAGAAAGCTGTTCAGCATGCTCCCGACCGTAAAAACCTCGCCCAAATGCAGGCTGTTGTATTTGGGGTCATTCAAAAGCAGTGATTTCCAGCGGATTCCGCGGATGTAAAGCGTCGAAACATACAGCGGCACTATCAGCCACAGGTGTTTAAAATCAAAATCCTTAAACGTATGAACCATGTCTGCCCAGTTGATTTTATGGAAAATCACCCCCAAAAGCCCCAGCGTTATTATTAGTGCTAAAATCTTTCTCTTTTTCATCCTAATATGCCTTGCCCACAAGTGATTTATGTGTTTTGATTTCAATTTCGTCGTCCAGCGGCGCCAATGAATGCCCGAGCGCCAATTCTATTAAATAGTCCGCAAAATGAGGGTTCTTTGGCAGAACCGAACCGTGCAAATACGTTCCGAAAACATTTTTAAACCGCGCGCCTTCGGTTTTGTCTTCGCCGTTGTTGCCATGCCCGGTCGAAACCCGTCCCAGCGGCTTTGTTTCACCCTGAAGATATGTAAGCCCGCTGTGATTTTCAAACCCTACAAGGGTTTTAGACACTAAGAAATCCGTCTGCACAGTAACATTCCCGATAAACCGCTTTTTTCCGGCAACCGTGTAAGCGTCTAAAAGTCCTGCGCCTAAAAGCTTTTTACCTTCAAACGGCTGGTAATAGTGCCCGAAAAGCTGATACCCGCCGCAAATCCCGAGAAAAACCGCGCCTTTGTCGCGCTGTTCAATCAAAAATTCCTTATATTGCACAATCTCACGCGAAACCTCAACCTGCTGGCAGTCCTGACCGCCGCCCATAAAATATAAATTGCTTTCAGGGATTTTGTCACCTATACTAACCTCGTTAATCTCAACTCCGATTCCGCGCCATTCACAGCGTTTCACCAGCGTCAGCAGATTCCCCATATCCCCGTACAAGTTCAGTGATTTCGGATAAAGATGTGTTATTTTCATAGTTTCCATGCTTTAATTATAGCATGATAGATACGCACTCACATATAAATATGCTCGAAAATTTTGACGCGGCTGGCGTGGAAAAAATTATTGTGCCCGGAACCGAGCCGGAAGATTTTCCTGTGATTATTGAGCTGGTGAACAAATATGATAATGTTTACGGGTTGCTCGGCGTTCACCCAACCGAAGCACAAAAATGGCATGACGGACTGATTGATGAGATTACGGAACTTTCGCAAAACCCCAAAATCGTCGGAATAGGCGAAACCGGGCTGGATTATTATCATGACAGAAGTTTTATTGATGTGCAAAAAGATGTTTTTATAAAGCATATCCGGCTTGCAAACCGCCTCGGGCTGCCGCTGAATGTCCATGACCGCGAGGCCCACGAGGACACGTTTGAGATTCTGCAAAAATACAACAATACATCTACCACCTCAAAGGTTGTTATGCACTGTTTTTCAGGCGATTTGGAATTCGCACGGAAGTGTATTGATGCCGGATATTATTTAGGAATCGGCGGAGTTGTGACGTTTAAAAATGCACATGCATTAAAAGAGGTTGTCAAAGAAGTCGCGCTTGAGCGGATTCTGCTGGAAACCGACGCGCCATATCTGGCGCCTGTCCCGTTTCGCGGCAAAGAGAATCGGCCTGCTTATGTGCGCTATGCTGCACAAGAAATCGCGCAGCTGCGCGGGATTACGTTTGAGGAAGTGGACGAGGTTACGACGCAAAATGCAAAGGAAGTGTTTGGCCTACCCCCTCTCCCACAAGGGGAGAGGGGGTAGAACATATGAAAGAGCGCCTGGACAAATTTTTAACCGATTCAGGATATTTTGAGACCAAAAGTAAGGCAGCGGCAGCGATTTTGGCCGGCGGGGTTAAGATTAACAATGAATACATTACAAAAGCAGGGTTCCAGATTGACCCGGCAAAAGAATATGAAATTGAGATTAAGTCAATGCCTTTTGTGTCGCGCGGCGGGTTTAAGCTGAAAAAAGCGTTCGAAACATTTGATGTTGCGGCGGCGGGGCGGGTTTGTCTTGACGCAGGCGCGTCTACCGGCGGGTTTACGGATTGTCTTCTGCAAAACGGCGCGCGGTTTGTTTACGCTGTGGACGTGGGTTACGGTCAGCTTGACTGGCGGCTGCGCTCGGATTCAAGGGTTAAGACAATTGAGCGCACAAACCTCAAAACCTGCACGCCCGAAGACATTTACGCTG
>JAIRZW010000197.1 GCA_031267015.1 Heliobacteriaceae bacterium
TCTTTTGAAAGATTAAAGTCAACAACAATCACATCGCCCGTGTTAAGCACAAGGTAATCGAACTTGTCACGGCTTCCGTAGAGTTTTGATACAAAAGAGCTGGCCATGGCAGTCATGCAGCTGTAAACCGTGTTTGCAAAATCAAGCGGATTAAAATCATTGCTCTGTGCAAACCCCTCCAGCCTAAACTCCAAAATCCGCTCATCATCAGACATAAGATTATTTGACAGCTTCCACATAGGCCAGCTTTTTTGCAGGTCGCCGTCAACAAGAAGCGTGTTATTGTACTCAGTTGGCTGAATCAGGCCCGGCATACTGCACGAAATCCTTACGGCCTTTGCAATCTCAAAATCCGGAGTTTCCTGTTTGGAGAACTCTTTGCACACATAATTACTCAGGTCTGTTGTTATAATGATAAGGTTTTTTTCTAAATCTTTAAAGGTAACCGCTCTGTGAGCGCCTTTTTTGTACTTGCTGCCGTAAAATTTTGATTCAATATGCCCGCGAAGCCATTCCTGAAAAACCTCACCCTTGCTAAGCGCCAATTTCGGGCCGATTCCGAGCTGAATATCCTTAAATAATTCAAAATTAACCTCAAGTAATATTTCGTTAATTTCTTCTGCATTGAAGCCCACAGCCAAAAGCGCCGCGATTACAGCGCCCACAGACGAGCCCGCGTAAGTTTTTGTCTGAACCCCGAGTTCCTCAAGCGCCTTAATGGCTCCTGAGTATGTTATGCCTCTTATCGCGCCACCGCCTAAAAGACAGGTATATTTTAAGCTGTTTTCATTCATATCTGTTGAATAGTCTCTTTCTATAGTATTCTATATCTTCAGACGGCGTCTTGTATTCTTTTTTTGCTGCCGGCTTGACAAATACGCCGAAAACCGGGCCTTCATACACAAGCTGCCAATCTTTTGACTTCTTTAAAACATTATACACCGGATAATACTTTTCTATAATCATACAATCAGGTGGGAATTTTTGCAAAACCTCATCCCAACCGGGGGTAACAAGATAGAATTTTTTAAGCAACGGCACCATGAAATCATGGTAAACTTCCTCATAACGCCCGTCCATAAAAATCAGGTTGTGAGGATAAAGCTTGTATGAAACGTAGCTTCCGAGCCCGAAATTCGTAAGGATATCGCCTTCCAGATTGTTTATTTTAATAAACTCAACTTCCTGTACAGGATATGCCTTGAAGTCGAGCGGAACGGTTAACTCTTTCACTGCAAGCGTGAAGACCGATATTCCGAGCAAAAGCCCGATGATTAAGCGTTCTTTGAAAGGCTTCACCAGAGCGTAAAAATCTTCGTAAACATAGCAGAGTGAGGCAATTATGAAGAACGGAATAAGTTTTAAGTGCGTGATTGCAAGATAAAGCGTTACCAATAAGACAATGAGTTTTGTCATGTCATTGCGAGCGACCGACAGGAGCGCGGCAATCCAGCTTTTTATGGTCATTGCGGATTGACTGGATTGCTTCGTCGCAAAAGCTCCTCGCAATGACATGGTTATTATTATAAACACCATAAACAGCTTAAATTGAAACCACTTAAACATGTGGAATTTCGAGAAAATTCCCCACCACTCGCTAACATCAGGCCTGTGCATTATGTTCGCCATAATCAGGAACTTAATATAATCCCAGCCCCATGGGTTTATGAACAGGGTTAAGCAGGACACGAAAAGCGTGATAAGGTATTTTTTAGCGACGTCATCCCGGAAACGACTGTTTGTCGACGCTTGCGGCGTACAAACCGCGTTATCCGGGATCTCTATTACAGACCGGTGACATGAAATCCGCGTCCAGAATTCACCTGCCGCATACATCGCAATCAACCCTAACCCCGCAGCAACGCTGCCGTGAACATTGTTCCAGAAGATCGTTATTAAAGGGATTAAATAGAGCGGCTTGTCATTGCCTTTGCGCGCAAGCTCCAGAATATAAATAAACACCGTAAACAGCAAAAAGCTGAACAAATGGCAGCGCACAGGGCTGTTTATTGTCGGAATCAGCGCAATGAACGCCAGAAAGTAGAATAAAATATTGTAAGGTTCCAGCCCCCCTTGCAAGGGGGGATTAAGGGGGGATTGCAAGCGTAGCTTAACAACTTTTGAGGCTGTAAAAAATATCCCAAAAATAAGCATTGTATGAAGAAGCACGAGGCTGTACGGGCCAAAGAATTTCAAAAACAAATAGAAAATAACGCCCGAACCGTATTCGTGGTCAATCCACATTCGTGTGGGTGTGTAGGATAAAAAATCCGCCTTATACACCTGCCCGTGGTCGACAACGCCAGAACCCGCGATAAGTCTTGCCCAGAGGTCAAAATCATAATTTGCCGCAGTGGCTGCAAACGCCCAAATCAACAAAAACAAAGTCAAATAAAATAATAAAGGTTTCCATTTAGCCATGTCACAATTGTAGCATAAATATTGGCTGGATTGCTTCGGGCTAATGCCCTCGCAATGACGTTAGGCAGCCAACCCTTCTATTTCGTTAATCAGGTACTGTGCAACCCATTCAAAATCCTTGTTAGCTTTAGCGGCTTTTTTAAGATATTCAACAGAGGGTCCTCCGATTCGGATGAGGGTCATTGCAACAACGCCGCGTTTTACGCCGCGTACGACCTGTAATTGGTCTACAAGCTGAGGCAGTGCCGAAGTGCCTATATTAACTAAAATGTTTTCTAATTCATTTTTTGCTGTGCTATCAGCATTTTCTAATTTTAATAAGATATCTTTTACTGAATCCATGATTGTCTCCTGATTTATAATATTATTATATATTCAAAATCGAAGACATAAGGATTTCTTTATGTAATCTTTATATCGTCATTGCGAGGGCGTGTCCTTACGAATACATCTTAAAGTTACGTTCAATATTCTTGTCGATTGCGGCTTTAATAGAGTCGTATTCAGTCTGCAATGAATTGTGCTCGGTGTCGATGTTTTTCAGTTCTAAATCATACTGTTTGTCTTTAGTTTCAATCTTATTCATTGAACGCTTGTATTCAGCTTCTGCTTTTGTAACTGCGAGCTGGTCAGTCTGCTCGGTAATATCAGAGCAGTTGCTGTAAGTAAACTTGTTCCAAACTTTGTTTTTGTCAACCTGTTCCATAACAACGAGTCCGCTTTCAAGCGCATACTTAATCCACTGCGGGCTTGCAGCGAGTCCGTCTTCAAGTACCTGGTAGCCTTCTTTCATGCGGTTGAAAAGGTTAGTGTACCATTCAGCTTTTTTCTCACCGTTTTCTTTGTCGTCTTTGTCAATCCAAGCGTAAACAGGCTCACCGTATGTATTGAAAATCTTGTCAATAATATCAACATCTAATACCGGCTGGAATTTAGCTTGAGCTGTTTTCAATGCTGCATATTTAGATGTATCAGGTGAGGTTCCACCTGGCTTGTATTTGTCTGTTAATGCTTTATATTCCGCTCTAATCCAATCAGTGTTAGATAAATTTCTCAAATCTTCAGCTTTTATTGTAAAGCCGTAATTGGTTGTAAACTCTTTGAAAGGAGCGTAGGCGCCGTTGCCGTCAGTGGTTGCGGTACCTTCACCAAAAATTAACTTTATTAATTCAATACTCTCTTTTTTATATTCCAGATATGCATTTTTTGCGTCATCTGTAATATTAACGCCTTCTGAGTAGAACGCATTTGGATCAATTTGGTTTGCCAAATATTGGCTAAGAAGGTCTATGATATTTTTTAGAAATATTTGATAGTCCGCATCTTCAATATTATTTGATGCATCAGCTTCTACCGCAAAGCTTTTAGGCGATGCAGAAGAGTTCCAAGGAGCAGTAGTTACTGTATAAAGTATATTATTTGAAGCATCTGTTATATCAAAAACGATACTGTCGGCCGAATTTGCCGGTGATATGCTTGCTGGCAAATTATGTTTAACCTCAGTTGTCACAAATTTTAAATTAGCTATTTCAGTAGTATTATCACTTGTATTTACAAATTTGCCCTCATTATTCAACACGAATTCTATATTATTTTGATTGATTTTAAGAGGATCACTATCAGCTACATATGTCCCTCCTG
>JAIRZW010000198.1 GCA_031267015.1 Heliobacteriaceae bacterium
AGACATGCAAAGAATAGGAAAAGAAATCAAAAATGAATGCAATAAAATAATTTTCAACAAAAAGATAATCTGATTATAGGAACTCAGTGTCTCCTTGTCGCCTGCTGGCCCGGTGCCGAGATTTACCGTATCAGATTATCCTGCTTTTATTATAACTTATTCAGAATAAAATTTCAACCCTGCTGGACTTTCAGAGGGAAAATCGTTATAATAATGATATGGCTGATTTCAGTTTAGGAAATTTAATATCAAAATTTGTGAATTATCGGCCGGGTACTGCGGCTAATACTCCTGCAGCGCAGACGAGCCAGTCTTTCTCAGCGCCTGCCGCAAGCCCTGCGCCTCCGCCGGCTTCAGCAAGCCCGGCACCGCAAATGGGTAACCTTGGCCAAACAGGCCAGGCAGCTTACGTAAAAGACATGATGAACCTGCCGAAAAATATTAACGAATTTGTTTATATGATTCAAAGGAATTTGACTCAGGCGCAGCTGCAGGCGCAGTTCGCAAACCAAATAGCCGCGCAAAGAAGCCAGCTTTCGCAAACCCAGGCCCAAATCCTTGCCCAGCTTCAGGGATTGGATTTTTCAAACGCGGCAATGACAGCAGACAAAGCGCTTTTAAGCCAGCTTCAGTCAACCCTGCGAAACCTGCCGATTTCCGCAAACGGCATGATTAACCTCGGCGATATTGCCGCGATGATTCAGACAAACGGCAAGGACGCAGTGGCAAAATTAATTGTTTCCATGGCAAACGCCGCGCGCTCGGGCGTCACAGACCTTTCGCAGATGAAAGACACTGCAAAGCTCATCAACGCAAGCATTGCAGCCGCATCCCAAAACGATGCCGCGCAAACAATGAAAATGCTTCTGCTTTTATATTTGCCGTGGCTTCCGCTCCAGGAAGGCGTCGGATTTGACCTTGAGATTGAAGCCGGAGCCTCGGGCGATGAAAGCGACAGTATTTTGACGATTACAATTTCCACAATAAATTACGGGCTTGTGGTCGCAACGCTTATACTTGAAAGCTCAAATTCCGTGCAGGTCAACATTGCCTGCGCTGAGGAATTTCCCAAAGACGACCTGACGTTAAGAATTTCGGGCGACGAAAAGCATTATTCAATGCAGTCTTCAATTTTTTATCAGGCCAAAACCGCAAAGTCTGATACCGCTGAAAAGCCGCAGGCAAAGGTTAACATGTCCGACACAAACATGATTAACCCTTACATGCTGCTTATGGCGCACTCGATTATAAGACACACAATAGAGATAGATAAAAACTACATGTCAGCATGACATATTTTGAAAGAAAGGGAAATATATGAAATTATTACACATAATGATAAGGGCAAAAAACATTGATGAATCGCTGAAATTCTACACCGAACTATTAGATATGAACCTTACGCAGCAGGCAGCGCTTGATGATGCGGACTTATATTACCTGAGCGACGAAGACGGCCAAACCCAGCTTGAATTAACCTACAACCGCGAAAAACCGGTTACGGGCTGCTACACTCACGGCAGCGGCTTCGGGCACCTTGCGTTTGAAACGGATTCCATGGATAAATTTACCGAAAAAATGAACAAACTCGGCTATGCATATTCATACGAGCCGTTTTACATGCCGGAAGTGAATATGATGATTGCGTTCATCAAAGACCCTGACGGCTACGAAGTCGAAATCATGGCAAAGTCATAATCCGAGTTTAAAAAAGGTTAAAAAAGTCTGTAATAAAGCGTTCATCCGGTTTTACGCCTATCTTGTGCATAAGCGCCCGGGTTTCTTCAGGCAGATTAAAGAACCGTATAATAGGATCAAAACAGCTGTCTATATATTGTACGGCATTTTCAATTTCATCGTTACTGTACTGTGCTTTAAGCATTTTAATTTGTTTTTTATCCGCTCTGTCCACCGCTTCAAACAGCGATTTTACTAACCCGCGTTTTTTAAGATCTTCCAGTTGTGTTCTCACGTCAATGTCCCCAAACTCTATAATCGTGTCGCCGATTATGTTGTCAGACATTGGTTTGTCGTCATCCCCAAGCCTGTGTATATCGTGTGAAGAAACATACTGAGAACAGTCATACAAATATTTAGTTTTCCAATTTAATTTTAAGGCATTGTTTTTGTCTATGAATTCGGTTACTAAATAGCCGTCTTTGTCTTTGCGCCGTGCATATTTACCAAAAAAGAACGGCGGGAATCTGTATTTGTCGGCATTTTCATCAGCGAAACAGGCATTTAAAATTTCCGCACGCTTGCCGGAACCGCTTCGGAACTCCACAGTAGGTTTTTCACGAAAAGTCTTGCATACAAATAACTTTTTGCCTGCGTCAATAAGGGTTGTTACCCCAAAGCCGCCTTCGGAAAGATATTTTGCTTTGAGTTTTTTGCCCAGTCTTTCAATAACTTTTTGGATTCCGTCGCTGTCATAATTTCGCACTTCAAACATGTCTTGTGCAAAATCCGAAAGCAGTTTTTCCGTGCCTGCCAGCTCCTGCGGAATCCATCCCAAATAGCGGTTATTTCCCAGTATCTGTTCAAATTCTGCGGGGGTATGGAATGTTTTGCGCACAATCTGCGTAATGTCTGTGTTTATCTTCATATTAATATAAAATATGAACATAAAAAAATTTGCCGGTTTTATCACAACTTAATCTTAGTTGAAAAGCGTACTTTGCTTCTTGTAACTCCGCTGTTTTCATAATAGGTTTGGCCCGCACCAAGCTCAAAATTTAGCTTGTCCCTGTCTTTGAAGGGTTTTACGACCAGTACAACCTCATTTGAGCGGCTGTTTGAGGTCATATTTGACTTAATAACATCCTGAACAGAAAAGACGCTGTTGATTTTCCATTCGGGGATAAGATAAACTATGTCGGAGGTTTTTCCGCTGGTGGTTCCGAGTGTTTTTTGGAAAGACGAGCTCAGCGCAAACCTTTTGAAATCATACCTGGTGAATAATTCTGTTGTGCGCTCAAGCTGCGAGCTGTCCGTATCAACGATTGAAGAATATGTGGTTCCGTATGACAGGCTTCCGGTTTTGCGCTCAAGCTTGTTCATGGATGAAACAATACTATACTCATCAGACAAAGACGGCCGGGCAGTTGAGCGGTTTGGCTGCATTTTTAAAGCGATTTTTTCAGACAGAGTCGGCTGTTTTATATCTAATTTTTTAGGCGCTTTTACATTCAAATACACCGCTGATTCTTTGTATTCCGCGTAACCTTTCAGAGCGGCGGCATTGAGGCGTTCCGCGTCAGGTTCAAGCATAATTTCATCCGTGTCACCGGCTTCCTGAACATTATCCGGAACCGTCCAGATGAAGATATTCGGAAGCGTCAAATTTTCCTCAGCAAAACAGAGAGGTGAAAATAATATAGTTAAAAGCGTCAGGGCAATCTTCTTCATGACTACATTATACTACAAAAAGAGGCGCCCGGGCACCTCTTTACAGATATTTAAGCTTCTGTCTTTTGTTTTTCCAAAAGGTTTTGAAGTTTTTCTTTGATTTCGTCGCCTTTTTTCTGCATATCAGACATAACGTCGTCCGCTTTTTCCTTAATCTCTTTAACCGTTTCGTCTGCACGTTTTAAAAGGTCTTTAGAAGTGTCGCAAATCTCGCGGCGTGTTTCTTCGCCTGATTTCGGCGCCAGAAGTATGCCGGCAATCGCACCGATTGCGCCGCCCACTACAAAGCCCGCTAAAAATTTTCCTGCTGATGACATGATGTTTCTCCTTTCATTTTCTAAATAAGTTAAACGCAGTTGTAAATCCTTTAATCAAGCCGCAAAAGATAGATTCTGAGATGGCTTTTGTTCTTCCGAAAGTTTTTTCAACTGCTGTTTTAAAATGGTCAACACCCTGGTCGGTGTTTTTCACGATTGCATTCACGGACTTGAGGGTTTCACTGAGTTCTTTCAAAGTCGGCTTTAACTCGGTATTAAGGATTGCCGAAGTCGTGTTAACATTTTTTGCTAAAGCTGATAAGTCAAACAAAAGCTTACCCAAAAACACTCCGACAACGATTATAATACCACCTGTTGCATAAAACAGAAAAGTAAGCCCGTTATTCATATTTACCTGAGATATATCCATTAGTTAAAGTCCTCGCCTGATACTTCAAGTTCTTTAGCTTTCTGAAGCTTGTTATTTTTAAGCATATTGCTGAATTTACGCAGCTGCCGCTCAAGCTTATATCTCATCAGGTCAACGGATTCCATTGCCTGCTGCTTTGCTTCGTTAATTGCCGGCGAATTCTTTTCGTAAAGTTCGACAGCAGCGTCCTTAAGCTCTTTGCGTGTTTCTTCGCCCGGCTTTGGCGCGTAAAGTATTCCGGCGGCGATTCCGCCGATTACACCTGCCAAAAGGCCCATTCCGAATATAAATGATTTATTTCTACCCATTTTTCACCTCGTCTTTCGTGATTTATTATAGCATATGTTAAGATTTTTTACAAGTTTAAGTTTTTTTTACAAGCGCCAAATTTCCGCGCTAAGTCGCTTATGAGCACTGCAAACTGCAAAAACGCCGCCAGTTTTTTGTATCGCCCTTTCCAGAAAAAAGGAAGTACATATAAACATACAGTTGAAACCAGTTTAAAAATGTACTGTTTCTTTTTCTTTTCGACCAGACAGAATAAGTAATGCAGTGTTTGTTTAAGGTTGCGCACAATGTTGTAAGTTTCACGCAAGCCGACCTCAAACGCCGGCCTAAAGTCGATTACGGCCTGATTTGCAGCCAAAACCCGCCTGTCGGTTTTGATGATAAGATTCAGCAGCGCGCCCGCAACAATTAATTCAGCTATGAAAACTATTATGATAAATAAAATCATTTGTATTATAATAAAGCAAGAACGTAAAAAAATAAATACGTCCAAAGGATTATTTAATGCTATTTAATAAACTGAGATTTTATACAGCTTTAATTGCGGCACGTACGGCTTACATGGGAATCCGCCTTCTGAACCGCTCGTCAGGAACCTCGTTTGCCGGAATGGTTGCGCTAAAAATAAGCCCTGACTTTCTTTCACACTGTTCAAAATACATAAAAAAGAAAAACATTACGGTTACCGGAACAAACGGCAAAACCACAACTGCCGGGCTCATTGCGCACATGCTAAAAACCGCAAACCAAAGCGTTATTCACAACCTCAATGGTGCAAATATGCTTACCGGCGCTGCAAACACGTTCGCATTAAAGATTCTGCCGTTTAAACGCTGGGATTATTCGGTAATCGAATGCGATGAAGCATATTTGACAAAGCTTTACGACTACATGAAGTCGGATTACCTTGTCGTGACAAACCTTTTCCGCGACCAGCTTGACCGCTACGGGGAATTGAATACGAC
>JAIRZW010000180.1 GCA_031267015.1 Heliobacteriaceae bacterium
ATATCAGGTTCCGATTGAAGTCAAAGCAGACAGAGGCTTTGCACTTGCGTCGTCTTGGCTTATCGAATCAGCTAAAAAACGCGGCGGAAAATCGTTCACAGATAAACTTACGAACGAACTAATCGACGCGTCAAACGGTTCGGGCGCAGCCTGCAAGAAGCGTGAAGATACACACAAAATGGCCGAAGCAAACAAAGCATTCGCGCATTACAGATATTAAACTTTATGTTATGCCGCACTTGTTGCGGCATCTCCGCGCAGCGGTTATAGTCTGAGACCCCGCAATAAATGCGGGGTGACATGACGGCTGGCTATTTTAGGCTTTTAGTATTAACTCTAAATCGTTTTTTGGCGTTGTTGTCGGACGAACGTTATAAATCTCGCGGAATGCTTTCAAAATAGCAGGATTTATAACCCGCGGCGAGCAGTTTGTCAGGAATATACTGTTTATGCCTTTCTCTTTTAATCCGATAATATTTGCCAGAGAACGCACGTCACAGCGCGACAGCATGAAAGTTATATCATCGGCTTTGTGCGAAATCATTGCAAACAATTTATCAAGAATGCTGTAAATCTGCGCATAATCCATTCCAATGTTTATATTTAGTGCGTTTTTGCCCGGTGCTGGATAAGAGAAACTTATAACGAAACAGTCGTTCGGGATTTCTTTGTAGAATGTTTCGAAATATTCCGAAGGCGCTGCTAAATCACTCATGAAGCCTACAATAAAAAGGTGTTTGTAAGTTCCGTTGTTAAACTTTTCGGCAAACTCAGTCATGCGCGGGTCGTCTTTGTCAAAACCTGCAATGACAGGCTCTCTTGTTTGGCCTTTTGAAAACCCTTTTGTTTTTTCAGCAGCCTCGATAAGCGGAGTAAAATCGTCATTTTCTATCTGCGCAACGCCTTTTGGCGCAAATTTGTCCGGTGTAAACAAGTGACCGCGGTATAAATATTCAATATTTTGGGCTTCGTTTTTCGTAAGCAGAATCGCGCCCGGAAACGTTGCAAAATCCATTACTGACGGTATAGCTCCGCTTCCGAAATGTCCTTTGAGGTTCGGAAACTCTCTGAACTTCGGGAAGCTGTGGGCAGTAAGCAGGTTACCGTTGGTGTAAACGTCAACTTTTTTAGCTTTTGCGGCTTCCAAAATATCATGCAGGTCAAAAAGGCTTGAGCCCGAAACAAGAACAGCCTTACCCGGCCGCGTAGAGGTCGAAACCTCCACTTTTTCAGGCTTGCCGTATAATTTAATCTGAGTATCATTTATTAATTTCAGCAGTTCAAAGTTCGTGTGAACCAGCTTAACTGTCTGCTTTTGAACCTTATCAAGCGAAATTCGCGCGCTGTTAAAGAGATTCAGTGCGTGCACAATGTCGTGGCATGCGGTTTTATGTATGGCGTCAAGCTCTTTGAGCGTCATAATATCAACCGCAACCCCGCGGATAACCCCCGTAAGAATTTCAAGCAGCTCCTTGTGCTTTGGCGACATCTTGTTGTATTTTTCAAGAAAAACCTTTTCGCCGTGGTGTATCAGCGTTGAAATAGTCATTTCAAGCGTAAATTTCACTGACGAACGCACTTCCTTACACTTGATTTTCTTTTCTTTACAGATTTTTTTATATTCTTCCTGAAGCTTTACCAACTCAAGAAAATGCTGCGAAAATATGTCCATGGTTTGATTATCGGTATGTTCACCCAGCGAATCAATCATGGCAAGTTCTTCAATAACACTGCGAATAATGTCATGGTTTTCAACGCCTAAATCCTCAAGCTTAAGGATGTAAAACGCAATCTGCCTGAGCATTACAAGCATAATCTCCTGAAGCGCGGACGCGTTCGGAGAGATTATGCACGCCCCGTGGGATGTGCATTCGGCAAAATTTTGGCTGCTGTGTTGATTCATGATTATACCTTGTGTTTTTTAACGTACTCTATAATATCATCTGATTCATACATTGTTACGTCGCCGTCTTTAAGAA
Source organism: Heliobacteriaceae bacterium (assembly GCA_031267015.1). Classification (GTDB taxonomy): domain Bacteria; phylum Cyanobacteriota; class Vampirovibrionia; order Gastranaerophilales; family Gastranaerophilaceae; genus UBA947. The sequence continues at coordinate 1,980 of JAIRZW010000180.1, forward strand.
ACGGCACTTGGTATTTCCCGCCCAGCTTCATTAATTCATCGTGATTTTCAGAGACTGAAACATCTCTTACTTTGTGTTCAATGCTGTTTTCTTCCATAAAGCTCATTACCCTGCGGCAATATGGACAGCCCTGCATTACAAATAATTCGTACATAATAACCTCCTATGCATTTATATTATACCTGAAAAACAATTAAATCGCCCCCCTTTTAAGGGGGTACAAAGGGGGGATTTTTAATAATTAGGTATAATCCTCGCCTCAACGTCTTTGTAAACATTAACAGTGTTGTTCAGACTGCGCGCAAGCTCAACGGCTGTGTTTGCGGTATAGAATTTCCCGCGCGTAACCATCGCAGTGCATTCAAGCTGTTCAAGGTCGTCTCTGTCTCTGATATTAAACGCAATAACATCAATAGTAACATCCGGCCTGATTTTCACAAGCTCCATAACGTATTTGCACGGGCTTTCGTCACAGTTTTCGCCGCCGTCCGTGAGCAGGATTATGTGTTTTTTCCCGCTGAACCCCATAAAATCATTTTTTACAGCCTGCTTAAGCGAATATGTAATGGGCGTCATGCCGCGGGGTTTTACAGAAAGAAGCGCACCCTGAACATTAACTGAATTGTCTTTTGCAATCGGCATGATTAAAGACGAAGCCCTGCAAGCGTCCATAGCGCTGAATCCCGAGCGGTGACCGTACACACGCAAGCCGATTTCCGTATCAGGGCTGATTTTGTGCAGCATGCTGCGCACAGTTTCAAGCATAAGGTCAACTTTGCGCCTGCCGTCAAGGTATTCTGTCATGCTCTGCGAAAAATCAAGAATAAACAGGATTC
>JAIRZW010000019.1 GCA_031267015.1 Heliobacteriaceae bacterium
CCCAACCGAAGCTGGGCCTTCTTGGAAAAACCGTAGCGCGTCACTATGACCACAAGAATGGCTATCAGAAGAACCCGTATCAGGTTCGACAGCATGGTGATACTGCCCGAATCAGTAGAGGTATAACGATTGTAGAGATTACACTGGTTCCAAATGCGAATGGCAATCAGCCCACAGAGATTCAAAGAGAACACAGGGAGATACTGCTTAACCATACCGGTCAGCTTTCCGTGGGTCTTGTTGAAGTCCAGTATGCCGACTTCTTCGTCAAATCGTAAGCTTGCCATTGTACCTTTGCGCGTAACAGCTGCGCTGTCGCGGGTGTCATAAAGCAATGCCGGGCTGAGCGACATGAACAATCCGCCTTCAAGCTGGCGCGCACGCTCGCTTATCGGAATATTGTACTGGTGATACAAGCCTGTGATTTTGTTGTGGTCGCCTTCCGAAACGCTTACATTTTCAACTCCGAGAGAGAAAGTCGAAGTCATGTGCTTGCTGCTTTTGATTCTGTGTGCAACAGTCATTTCACCGCCGAATCTACGCTCAATCGCCAACGGCACCTGATAGGAGCCAAAATCGCGGTAATATATTTTATTCATGAGAGAAGTATCTGAATTAAAGAAATACGGCTTAAAGTAGCTTAATTCCGCCTGAAGATTCATGCGGCGCATAATCGAAGCGTCGTTAAGCATAACCCCTGTACCTGCAAGCGCGTTGAGACCGATTCTTTCGCCTCTGCCGCGGAAGTTATTATCCGCGATTCCTGCAGACCCGAAAAGACCTGTAACCGTATCCACGCCGCCGCCGACAGAAACGCTTGCAGTGCGCTGTTCTTCGACTTTTATTGTGATGTTGTAAGTGTCAGGCTCGTCACCCGGCTCAATATCGCGGGTTACGTCCTTGAACGCCTGTGTGGCGTAAAGTCTTACCAAATCCTCTTTCAAAAGGTGCTCGTTGTAAACCGTTCCGGGCTCTGTCAGGATGTTGCGCTCTATAACAAAGTCTTTGGTTTTTTCGTTTCCGGCAATGAGAATCTTGCCGATAGTACCTTCTTTTATCCCAATGTTAATTGTACCGTCCGGGTCGTCGCTCACAGAATCCACCCGCGCCAGAATATAGCCTTTTGAGCTGTAAGCGTCCTGAATATTTGCGACTGCCATATTAAGGTCTGCAATATTCTGCGGCTTACCCTTTAAAGGCATAAGAAAACCGATAATTTCTTCGGTTGAAATAACGCTGTTGCCCTCGATTGTGAAGTCTGTCACAGGCATGTTTTCTTCAAGCACAATCTTTAAGCTTACTGTACCGTCCGGGTTATTGACCGGAACAGCCTTCATTTTTTCCGTAAAATATCCAGAGTCATAGATATTTTTAAGGTTAATCTGCACCATATCGCGGCTGTATTCATCCCCGCTCTTAATAGTAAGCCGGTCCATAACAACAGCAGGATCAACCACGTTTGTACCAATGATTTCAATGTCTTTGATGAGCCGTTTTTCCTGTTCCGGGGTCATTGAATCATTTGCGCTTACGCTTGCCGAAGCGGCCGGGCCTTCGCCAAACTGTGTTGCAGTAGGAATCCCCAGTGCCCGCTGTTCGCCCCGCACAGGATTCTTAATGGTCGCGTACTCATCCGCCCAAAACTCTATTGCATACCCGGGTAAATTCTGTACCAGCCCCAATATCAAAGCTATTGCCATTGTGTGAAATTTGTTGCGCAATATCATCCTTAAAACTTCTCTCTCTAAATATTATATCACAAACGCCGAAAACGAAAAACAGATATTGAGAAATATAGTATGTTTATATGAGCCGGGGTTTCCTCTCCCCCTGCGGGAGAGGGTTAGGGTGAGGGGGCAGTAAGTTTATATACATAATTCTTGCTTATATTATAAATCTCCGACAGAATCACGGAAATCTCTCTTGCTTTGAAATTTTTTGCTTTTAAAGCAGCGATTTTTTCTTTTATAATAGCCTCGTCAAGACTGGCAGATTCTTCACGAAAAACCAGCCCGACAATTTCGCCTTTTAGAATATTATTTTCAAAATGGTTGATGATATTTTGCGGCGTGTCGATAATGATTTCCTCAAAAACCTTCGTAAGCTCTCGGCCGATTGCGACTTTCGCGTGCGGACGGACAGCTTTCATAGTATTGAGAAGCCTGTTCGGCGAATCGTAAAAAACAACGTCAGTGAATTTGTATTTTTCTAAAAGATTTTCGATTGCGGTTTGGGTTTTTGGCAAAAATCCCGCGAAATAAAAGTCCTCGTTTTCGCGCGGAATCTGCGATAGAAAAGTCGCAACGGCGTTTGCACCGGGCAGCGCGGTAATTTTAATATTGTGTTTCCGCAGTTCTTCAATAAGGATTTTACCCGGGTCGCAGAACAGCGGGGTTCCGGCGTCTGACACGAGCGCCATAGTAGTCTTGCCGGCGGGAGGATTTTTCAGAATCTCTAAAATTTTTCCGACCCGCTCTTTTTCGTTGAACTTATGATACGAAAGACATTTTGTTTTAATGCCAAAGTGGTTAAGCAGCTTTTGGGTAACACGGCTGTCTTCGCACGCGATAATATCGACGGATTTCAGGACTTCGACTGCGCGGTTCGTAATATCTCCGAGATTGCCGATAGGCGTGGGCACTATGTAAAAGTTATATTCTTTCATGAAAATATTTTAGCACGAAAATCAATAATTCATTTCCCAGCCATTTTGCTGTATCAGTTCAAAACAACTGGATGGTTCAGGAGGGCCAACCGGCAAAAACATGACTTTTTGGCATTTTTTAACGGTATCGGTCACATTCATAAGCTCATTACACTCAGTATCGTCCTCCATGCAAGCGACATTCCACCAAGGAGATGTAAATTCCCCTTCCGGGCCGATATTTGCTGTAAATAAATCCCGGCCAAAAACATTCGGGCCCTTTTTACCGTTTGTATCTACTAACACCTGACTAACGCCGGTACCAAAAATACAAAAACTTTCACCTGATACAAGCGCAACACAGTTTTTCCAAGCAGAGCGTCCGTCATTAATATTCTTCTTCTCTATATTTTTGTATGAACCCGCAAAGCACCCTGAAACATCCGAACTGCAGTCTTTAGCAATCTTAAAGCCGGATTTCGTAATATTCTTATGTAATTCGTTCATGGATGCTGAGTTAAATCTATTATTATTATCATAAAGATACGATAACTCTTCTTGTACCATGTACAATTTTATACCATTTTGTATAATGTTAGCTGCTCTTTTTATCTGTACTGCGAGCACTTTTTTCTGATAATTCGCAATCAGCGCCGGCATGGTTAAGGCAGCAACCACTCCGATAATGCCTAATGTGATTAATACTTCCGCCAACGTGAACCCCTTCGGCTCAGAATGACATAAATTTAACTTTCTCATACATTTCTCCTATCTGTTACGGTACGTAACCAATAGCGATTGTATAAGAAAATTTTAAATTTGTCAATCTATACTTTGAGCCGCGGCAAATCCTGTTGACCAGCAGTTTTGCAGGTT
>JAIRZW010000168.1 GCA_031267015.1 Heliobacteriaceae bacterium
ATTAACGTCATTGCGAGGAGTATAACGACGAAGCAATCCAGTCTGGATTGCCACGCTCGTTTCACTCGCTCGCAATGACATGTTTTTTTCATAACTATATTTAAACTCCTAATCCGCTATTTACTATTACCGAAGTTTGCAATATTATATAAACATGATTAGAGAGATTGAAAAGAGCCTCACAGCCGAATTTGAGCGTGTTGACGGGATTAGGGACTTTAACCAAAAAAAAGTTCTGGAAGCGTTTATTAATAACAGAGTTGCGCCGGAGCATTTTTACACAGTAAGCGGCTACGGGCATGACGACGCGGGCCGGGATGTTTTGGACAGGGTTTTTGCAGACGTTTTCAGGGCGGAAAAAGCGCTTGTGCGGGTTCATTTTGTGTCTGGGACACATACACTTGCATGCTGTTTGTTCGGAAACCTTCGGTCCGGCGATAAGCTGGTTTCTGTTGCGGGCGCGCCATATGATACCATGCAAAAAGTAATTGGAACAAGCTCCCTCTCCCTACGGGAGAGGGTTGGGGTGAGGGGGCAATCTTTAATTGAACAGGGAATCCAATACGAAGAAATCCCTTTGAAAGACGGGCTTAATGTGGATTTCGACAAGCTTTCCGAAATAAAAGATGCTAAAATGTTCTTAATCCAGCGCTCACGCGGGTATTCTTTAAGAAAGTCCCTTTCAATCGCGGACATTGAACAGGTTTGTAAAATTGTAAAATCCAACAATCCTGAGTGCATTTGCTTTGTAGACAACTGTTACGGCGAATTTACCGAAACCCGTGAGCCTTTGGAAGCAGGCGCAGACTTAATTGCGGGGTCATTAATCAAAAACCCCGGCGGCGGAATAGTCGAAGCGGGCGGCTATGTTGCAGGCCGCGCAGACTTGGTAGAAAACACTGCAATCCGCTTAACCGCTCCCGGAATCGGTTCGGAAGGCGGCGCAATGTTTAACCAGCACCGTCTGCTGTTTCAGGGCTTGTTTATGGCGCCGTCAGTGGTAGCAGACGCAGTAAAAGGCGCAATCCTTGCGGCAAAAACCTTTGAAAACCTGGGGTACATTTCCACACCAAAGCATGACGAGCCGAGAACCGACATAATTCAGACGATTACGTTCAATTCGCAGGCGTCGCTGGAGCATTTTTGCAAGACTATTCAGGAAATGTCGCCCGTAAACTCCCACGTAACCCCAATCCCTGACGACGTTCCGGGTTACGACGATAAAGTAATCATGGCCGGCGGAACCTTCATAGAAGGCTCCACAATCGAGCTTTCAGCAGACGGCCCTTTGCGGCCGCCTTATGCCGCATATATGCAGGGCGGGCTTAACTATGCGCATGTAAAAATAGTTTTAGATAAAATACTCCTGTCATTGAGGAAATGACAGGAATAGACAAAAAATATTTTTTATGTTAAACTCAATCCGTACAGATAAAAAATTAATAAAGCGAGGTTATATATGTCATTACCAAACGTAGCGTATTTTTCAATGGAAATCGCAATGGATCAGTCGTTGAGCACGTATTCGGGAGGTCTGGGATTTCTTGCAGGCTCGCACATGCTCTCGGCAGGATATTTACAGCTGCCAATGGCCGGAGTGACCATGCTGTGGTCTTACGGCTATTACGACCAGCGGATTGCCGCAGACGGCCAGGTAGAAGTAGCTTATATAAGAAAATATTATGACTTCTTAAATGACCTTGGCATTTCCACGGAAGTTCAGATTTTCGGCGAAAAAGTCAAAGTTAAAGCTTATTTGGTAGAAAAAGAATTGTTCGGAACGTGCCCTGTTTACCTTTTAACAACAGACATAGAAGGCAACAGCGACTGGGCAAAAAGCATTTCGCACAGGCTTTACGACGGAAACGAGAAAATCAGAATCGCACAGGAAACCGTTCTTGGCGTAGCAGGGGTAAGAATTCTCCAGCAAGTCGGCTATAAGTTTGACGTAATCCACATGAACGAAGGCCACGCGCTGCCTGCGGCGTTTGAACTGTTAAGCCAATACAAAGGGAACCTTGAAGAAGTCAAAAAACGCACGGTATTTACGACTCACACGCCTGTTGCAGCAGGGAACGAAGTTCACTGGGTTGACACTCTTCTTGAAGGCGGCTTTTTTGCAGGCATTTCCAGAGAAACAGCAGTTAACCTCGGCGGCGAAAACTTCTCACTGACAGTCGCGGCGCTTAGAATGAGCCGCATTGCAAACGCTGTATCGCAGTTACACGGGCTTGTTGCAAACAAAATGTGGGAATGGGTTGAAGGCCGCTGTCCTATCCGCGCGATTACCAACGCGGTAAACCTCCAGTACTGGCAAGACCCGCGTTTGAGACTGGTTTCAAGAACAGACGATTACCTGCTCAACACCAAACGCGAAATGAAAAAAGAATTATTCAAATCCGTTGCAAACATTGCAGGTAAAAGATTTGACCCTGATGTGCTCACAATCACATGGGCAAGACGTTTTGCAGACTACAAGCGCGCCTGGCTGATTCTTATGGACAAAGAAAGAATCGAAAAACTGCTTAA
>JAIRZW010000175.1 GCA_031267015.1 Heliobacteriaceae bacterium
ATTTGTTCTTTACCATTTGTGCCTAAACTTTTGGCTAATGCGTTAAATTGGCTGTCGTAATTTTTCTGTTGTGCTTTTTGTTGTGCCTCTGTATATTTCGGGTCATGGTTACCTATACCAGTATTTTCAATAGGTATTATTTCTGAAGCCAAAAGTTTTTTGAAAGATTTATTGAATTGATTTTTAGTAGTCACGCATGCAGTTGTGGAAGCCCAATTACATGTAGTAATTTGAACGAGATTAGTCGTTTGCCCATTAGGCTGTAAAGGGCTGAAATTGTAATTCTTTTGTATTGTATCTTTATTTGGAAGGTCTAATTTAGTCCAATCGACTGGTTTTTTTACTTTTATTTTGCCAGGTTCGGCTTTGTTAGAATCATTAATTTGCTCAAATATGCTAGGGTTTTGCTTTACAATATCAGCAGCAAAGGTTTTATTATTAGCAAAATCAAGTCCCGAATCCTTTAAAACCTTAGCTATTACATCGGCAACTGTTTCACATTCGCCATATTTTTCTTTCGCCTCGTCAGAATTAACACGCTGCCAACCATTTGGAATACGAGAACCGGTAATGGTGACGGTTCCACCAGCCTTTCCTGTTCCGGAAGCTGAACGCGTAGTAATTTCTTCAACAGTTGTAATGTCGAGTTTGACTTTTTCATTATCAGTAAGATTTAGCTTAGCCTTCTTCTCCTCGCTAAGTTTTTCATAATATTTTTTGGCCTTAGGCGGGTTAGTGGCAAGCAGTGCTCTAAATTCGTCATCACTATACTCGGTTTTTTCGTCGTCGTTTTCTTCTGTTACTTTAGTTTCTTTTTTCGCGTCAAGAAGTGATTCTATGCTATCGTATGCCTGAGTTTCTTTGTCTTTCTTGTTGAAGTATTTTACTTTTTGATCCGATTCACTCCAGAATACACCTATGTCTTTGTCGCCGAGGTCGCCAAGATTTCTTTTTGCGTCCATAAGCGCACCTTGTGAACCAACAGCGTTTTGGTTGTTATAGTAGTTTTGATAAGGTGCATAGCCCTGATGCTGGTAATAGCCTTGGTAGCCGCCGCCCCAGCCCGGTTGTTGGTAATAACCCTGATAACCCGGCTGCTGATACTGCTGATAACATCCGCAGTTGTCTGCCTGCTTGCCTTTGCCAAAAAGATTAGCAATGCCGCCGATGATGCCTGTCAGCATCATACCGCCCATCATCCAGCCCATCCAGCTTGGTACCCCGCCGCCGGAGCAACCGCCTGAACTATAACCGCCGTAGCCGCTCCATAAATTGCCGTAGCCGCCGTAATAATTATTACGGATTGATATATTTGTACTGTTTCTTACGCCGCATCCAAGGTAAGGATATGCAGGGTTTAAGTAGTTTACCATGTTAAAGTCTCCGTCTTTATACTATCTTGTATATATAAAGTATATATAAATTACATAATTGCTACCATATTATTCATTCGTTACATTTGTTTACAAAATAGGCAATTATTGCGACGGAAAGTTTTTTATATAGATAAGGTTAGAAATATTTAGGTAGGTTAACAATGGGAATCAGCAGCATAACTGCTCAGACTTTGTGGAGCGGTTTCAAACGAGTCCTAAGGGCATATCCTGGCACTGTCTTAGGCACAGGGTCCGAGGCAATGACGAATTCTCTTAAGGCTTCGTGGAAAGTAAACAAACATCATAATTTTGGCAGGCAATTGAAAGATGCTTTTATTGCTGCTGAAAATCACAATGCTGCAAATATTGCTAAGCACGGAAGTTTTTGGAAAAGTTTTAAGCATGATTTCAGAACAATCCCGACTGTGCTGAAAGACGGCTGGAAAAGCGGTACAACTACCTGGGGCAAATTTAAAGGTTTAGGCTCAGGATTTATGAAGCGAATGCCGCTTATCGGAACCTTAATGCTTGTAGCTTTTGAACTTCCTAATATAATTAAAGCGTTTATGGCAAAAGATGAAGGCATAGGCACAGGCGTGTTTGAAACAGGCAAGGCTGCCGCAAGAGTCGGCGCAGGTACGCTCGGTATGGTAATAGGCTCGATATTTCCGGGAATTGGCAGTTTAATCGGCGGTATGGTCGGCTGGATGCTTGGTGAAGGGCTTATGTCGAAGATTGTCGGCAAAACTTACAGTGAAAAGCTTGCAGCCAAAGAAGAAGAAGCCAAGGCAGGTATGCAGCAAAATATAAATAATCCTGATTTTCTGGCAATGACAGGCGCAGGTTCAAATACAGGCGTTTCACCGCCGATGATGGGCAATATGGGTTCAATGATGCCAATGCCGCAAATGCCGCCTTTGAACAGTTGGAATGATGATTTCATGCTTCAAAATTACGGTATGAATCCGTTCAGCGGGCAAAGTATAAAAAAGACCGGTTAACCGGTCTTTTTGCTTTTACTTCGTCTTAGCGTAATCTCTGTCCAGAACGCCGCAGGTGCATTCCAGAACGTTGTTTAGAAACTTTTCAATGGCGATTTCCATTGTGCAGATTTCTTCTTTCAAGGCCTCAATCTGTTCATCTCTTACTTCGCGCAAGGCTGTGTCAAAAATTTTGTCGTGCTCCATTATATACTCCTCTATATTACTGTTCCGTAGTCTCTTTCTAATTTCATTGCAGTGCACTCAAGAATACTGCTTAAAAACTTTTCTATTGCTGCCTCTACATCACTGAGCTCTTTTCTTAATGCTTTTACTTCACGACATTCAAATTCATTGTACATAAGTTACTCCTGTATTAACTCTACATAGTACTTATCGGCACGCATGAGAAAAAACTTTAGGATAATGAATCATTTTGTTACAAAATTTGTTACAAACATGTCATTGCGAGCGACGCCGGCGCGAAGCAATCCAGCTTATTTCAGTTTCTGTAAAAGACTGGATTGCCACGTCGGGTTGGCGGATTGACCTCCGCACCCTCCTCGCAATGACATGGCTTTAGTAAAAAAGCCGTCCCTTTCGGAACGGCTTTTAATTATAGAAGCATTAACTACTTTTTGATGCTTGCATCTTCAAGCAGAATAACTTTGATTTCTTCGCCTGCTTTTGCGTTGTAGTTAAGACCAGGTGTTACAAGACCTGTAATCAAACCTACTGCCGCGCCGACAGGAGTACCTATAGCGATACCGGTACCGATTTTTGTAGGGTCAGGGATGAACGCGAAGCCCACACCTGCACCGGTACCAAGCGCACCGCCCGTTAATGTGCAAAGCGCTAATTTACCTGCTGTCATCCAAGGACCTTCTTTTAATGAATAGTCTTTAGTGAAAGGTTTTGCGTTAAGCGCAACACTTTGCCCTGAAGGGAACGCAATTTGGGTTAATTGTACATAAACTCTTGCGTTCTTGTTGAACCACTGAGGGTCTTTGATTTCAAGGATTTTACCCGTGAATTTTGAATTTGCAGGGATAAGCAGAGTGCCTTCCACTGTGTAGATCTCATCAGGGTTTACAAAGTAAACTGTGTCGCCTGCGTTGTGGTCTTTTGATTTGAATTTTTCGTCAAAAGCTACTTCAAGAACGTTACCTTCGGTAATGATTTTTCTCAGGTTAGTAATTTTAACGATGTCGCTTGGCGCTTTTTTGGTTACTGCCAAGTGTTCTGTTGCCAGTAATGTTTCTGTTACCGCAGGGCCTTTGTACTGCTGCTTAACAAGTGCCAGTTTTGCTCTTAATCTTGAAAGAAGTACGGCTGCTTCCGCTCTTGTTAACTCTTCTGTCGGACGTAATTCTTTTGTATCGGGGTAGTTTACGTAGATTCCGTAGTTGATTGTTTTTTCGTAAACTTTGATTGCCCATGCAGGGATTTTGCCGGCATCTTTAAACTGGTTAAGGATGCTTCTCGGGCCTGCCGCTTCGTAAGTGATATGGCTGATTACAGACTGAGCTTCATCTCTGAGCATAACCTTGTCAGGTCTGAATGTTCTGTCAGGATAGCCGTAAACCAAGCCTAATTGCTGTGAACGAAGGATATTGTCCGCGTACGGAGTGTCCTTGTTTACGTCGCTGAATTGGTGCGGAATTTGAACTTTCAGTTCTTGGTTTGATAACACTTTTAATAAAGAGTTAACAAAGTCTACTCTGGAAACTGTTGCTTCAGGTGAGAAGTTTCTGCCTGAATCAATTGTCATAATGCCGTTGTCCACAACATCATAAATTTCTGTGCGCGCCCAGTAGTTTGCGCTTACATCAGCAATGTTCGCTGATGCCGCAAGAGCCGGGAGCAAGTTGAATGACATTAACATAAATGCCATTAGTGCTGCTAGAATCTTTTTCATTTGTTCGTCCTCTCTTCCTCATTATTTACTAATACCCATTTTTATGATTATAATATTGTATCAGTAATAAAATAAAAATACAAGTAGTATATTTAAGAAATGTTAAGGGAGCTATACATGCAGCATTACACAATGACGAAAATAGTAGCAACACTGGGCCCGGCAACAAGTTCAAAAGAAAAAATCCGCGAACTTCTCCATGCCGGCGTAACCATGTTCAGGATTAATTCTTCGCACGGAGATATTGATTTTCACACGGGGAACCTGAATGCAATCAGAGAAATCGAAAAAGAAGAAGATATATTAATTCCGGTTCTGCTGGACTTGCAGGGGCCGAAAATAAGAATAGGCATGCTTGACGAGCCGATTTGCCTGAAAAAGGATTCGGTTGTGAAGTTTCAGCACAGCGGCAAAATGGAGGGCGATATAATTCCGGTGGATTACAAAGGTATGGCAGACGACGTTAGCGCCGGCGAAAAAATCCTTATTGATGACGGCAAAATCCAGCTTGAGGTTATCGGGGTGCAGGATTCGGTGATTAGCGCAAAAGTTCTTACAGACGGCCTGCTCAAGCAGCGCA
>JAIRZW010000183.1 GCA_031267015.1 Heliobacteriaceae bacterium
TTATTATCGCTCTTGGGAGACGTGAGTAAGAGATAATTGGAGATTTTATAATTGTTTAGAAGCAGGGATATGGGCAGAGCCGTTGCTGTCAGAAGGTGGACACCGACCGCACTTGAATGTTATAAGAGAGGCTGTAACTGCGAAGGCTGTTTTTACCGCGACTTTTTCAGCGGATCATCCCAAAGGTGCCAGATGAAAGCTTCCGTTTTGGAGCTTGTCCGTGTTATCGGAACACCGAATATTGACCTCCGGCAGGTATTAGAGGACTAGTAAAGTTGATTGTTTAATTTTCAACTATAAACACTTTAATTTTTTCCTCTCTTATGCTATACTGTGTATGCAATATTTAATGGAGGTTAAACATGCATATTTACGTTAACGGAAGAAATCTTGAGATTACAGACGCGATTAAAGCCTATGTTAAGGAGAAAGTCGGCAAAGTTGCCAATCACTACGACCAGATTCAGGGACTTGAAGTGGTTTTGTCAGTCGTGAAAAACCCTGCCGCGTCAGGAAAACACGTTGCGGAAGTTACATGTAAAATGAGTACCGGTATCATTCATTGCAAAGAAGAAGCTGATTCTATGTACGAAAGTATTGACTTGCTGGCGGATAAATTAGACCGGCAGGTTAAAAAATTCAAAGATAAAATGCTCGGTTCGCAAAGAGCTTCAATCAGAACCGAGGACTACAGCGAGCCCGGGGAAGAAGTCGAAGAAGCAGCCGCAGAATGATTAACAACAAAAAAGTCGTTGTGATTATGCCCGCGTACAATGCGGAAAAAACACTGAAACAGACTTATGACGAGATTTACAAGGATTTTGTCGATGAAGTTATTCTTGTCGATGATTTTTCCGGCGATAATACCAAGAACCTTGCCAGAGAACTGAACATTACAACGATTGTCCATGACTGCAACAAGGGTTACGGCGCGAACCAGAAAACCTGTTACCGCGCGGCTTTGAAGGCCGGTGCAGACATTGTGGTAATGCTTCATCCTGATTACCAATACACGCCAAAGCTTATTCCGGCGATTGTTTCGATGATGGCGTTCGGGGAATACGACGCTGTGCTTGCCTCACGCATGCTCGGTAATTCCGCGCTAAAAGGCGGGATGCCGGTTTATAAGTTTATTGCAAACGGCTTTTTGACCGCGTTTGAAAATGCTTTTACGGGCGAAAAATTGTCCGAATACCACACGGGGTTTCGCGGGTTTAAGCGTGAAGTTCTGGAAAACCTGCCACTGGAAGAATGTGACGATGATTTTATTTTCGATAATGAAATTATTACGCTGATGTTTTATTACGGCTGCAAAATCGGCGAAATCTCCTGTCCGACAAAGTATTTTAAAGAAGCGTCTTCGATTAATTTTGTGCGCTCATGCAAATACGGTTTAGGGGTTTTGGGGTTGAGCCTGAAATACAGCCTTGCAAAGCTGGGGTTTAAGTCGAAAATCTTCAAGCCGGGCGCGAAAAAACTTGACCGGTCTGAACAGATTGAGTATTATGATTTGTAACAAGTTATGACAGTATAGACAATTAATAAAATCTGTGTTATCCTTTTTTTAAAAGGATAAAAAGGTATGAATGACATTCGTGAACATGCGTTTACTTTAGCGGAAGTGCTGATAACATTAGGTATAATTGGTGTTGTGGCGGCGATTGTTATGTCTGCATTAATTACAAATATTCAATATAGTAAAAATGTTGCGGGGCTGGAAAAGGCCTACTCTGTAATGGCAACCGTAACAAATCAGGTTTTTGACGAACTTGGCAATCCCCGAACCGAGGGCTGGGGCAACGAAACCCGCTGGACAAGCGCTAATAATGCACAATACCGAAAAATGGTTGTTGACAGTTATAAAGATAAACTAAATGTTCTGGCAGACTGCAGAAACCCCAACGGCGGTGATTTGGGATTCGCATACCCGGAAAGCCCTTGTTTATTAAATGTTAATAAACTCTATAAAGATTTAAAAGGTGCTGATATGTTTTACCAAGGCGGTTCTTATCAGTATCCTGTTTACTCCTATCCGTTGTTGACCAGAGACGGCATTTTGTATATGTTTTACTTCGGGTTTTGGGATGTTGTACAGGCTGCCCACCCCACTATCGCAAGCAATGTGGGTTTAGACCCTGTATCTTATTACAGCCAAGGCGGTGTATATGCTTGGATAATAGTTGATGTAAACGGTAAAAAGCTGCCGAATCAAGTTGGAAAGGATACATTTTTTCTGGCTTTGACGTCAAGGGGCATAGTTCCGCTCGGTGCAGAACCGGACAAAGCGTCTAATTACGACTGCTATAAAGGCGGCAAGGGCATTATGTGCGCCGGAAAGGTTATAGAAACGGGTAAAATGGATTACTTATAAACTGTTATACGCCTTTGTTGACCCCGTAGCCGAACATTGCAAAGTCGTATTTTACAGGGTCATTCGGGTCGAGTTTGCGAAGGTTTTCCGTTAATTCCAAAACCGCCTTAAAGTCGTTTGAATTGCGTTTTAGCAAGCCCATTTCGCGTGAAATCCGCGCCACGTGGACATCGAGCGGGATTAGAAGCTCGGAGGCAGGCATGAAATCCCAGATTCCGAGGTCAACAGGGCCTTTGCGCACCATCCAGCGCAGATACATGCACATACGCTTCATTGCACCGCCATTGTCAGGGTTTGGAATCATGTGGTAAAACCCGTGGCCGGCCTGCCCTTGCACGCGTGAATAAAAATAGTCCACAACGGTTTTGAAAATCCCCATAGATTGCCGCGTCGGACTAAAGTCCTCCTCGCAATGACGTGAATGGCCGTGTTTAAAAAGTTCCTCAAGACTGCTGCCGTTGTAAAGCCCCTTCATTATCGAAAAAATTTGAACAAAGTCGTCTTCTTTGCTGAACCGGTAATTAAAACCTTTCAGGCATCCGGGCTCAAAGTTGCAGATGAAATTATGCGGCTCGTTTTGCGCGATTGCGAAAAGCTGTTTTAGCTTGGTAATAAAGGCTTTTCGGCTTCCGTAAGCCAGAAGGGACGCGATAAATCCGGCGATTTCAATATCCCGTTTGTCCGTAAACCTGTGCGGAAACTGAATCGGGTCGTCTTTTATAAAGTCCGGCGTTTCATAGCGCGCCGCAAGTTCGTTAATGTCTAATTGTATCAAAATAATCCTCCAATATCTTATTACATTCTTTTTCCATAATTCCGCCATAGACTTGAAGCTTTGAACCTGCGAGCGGGCGCAGGTCAACAGCAGAGCCGAATGCGCCGTAATTTGCGTCGTAAGACCCGAAATGAACGGATTTCAGGCGCGATTGAATTATTGCCCAGGCGCACATCGGGCAGGGTTCAAGCGTTACATACATTTCGCAGTCCTCAAGCCGCCAGCGGCCCAGCTTTTGCGCGGCCTCACGCAGGGCGAGGATTTCTGCGTGTGCGGTTACGTCGTTAAGGCTTTCTTTGAGGTTGTGGGCCGCGGCAATGACCTCATTGTCTTTCAAAATTACCGCTCCGACAGGGATTTCAGCGCCGGAGGATTTGGCCAGAGTGATTGCGTTCAGCATTAAAATCCCCCCTGCCCTTTGGGCATCCCCCCTTTAGCAAGGGGGGTTTCTGCCCGTTTCATGGTAATCTCAGCGCAAAAGCCCGTGTTTTCGTCTGACCTTAAAATAATTCTTCCTTCCATTGCCTCAATAAGACCTTTTACGATAAATAGCCCCAAACCCGTGCCGCGCGTGGTTCGTGTGGTGTTGTCGTCAAGCCGGATGAATTTGTCGAAAATGGTTTTTAATTTTTCCGGCGGGATTACATCGCACTCGTTGCAAATAGAAAACTTTGCGTTCTGCGCGTCGGCGCTGACCGTGATTTGCGTGTCCGGGTTTGCGTATTTGACAGCGTTTTCAAGAAGGTTCACCAGCACCTGAACAAGCCGGCCCTTGTCAGCCCTGAGCAGAGGGAAATCGTCCGGAATGTTAAAAATGATTTCTTTTTTGTCTTTGTTTTTAACCAAAATCCGCGCGTTTTCCAGCGCGTTGTTAAGGTTTACAGCCTCAAGATTCGTTTGCAGCCGCATTTCTTCTATATCAGGAATAGTCAAAAGGTCTTCGATTAAGCGTTTCAGGCATTCGGACTGCTCTTTAATCACACGCAGCGACTTCTGGCGGGTTTCCTCATCAATCGTAATATCCTGCCGCATTAGCCTTGAAGTGTAGCCCTGAATGCTCGTCAGCGGCGTGCGAAGCTCATGGCTTACCGTGTCAATCAGATTTGAGCGAAATTCGTTCAACTGCTTCAATTCTTTATTATTTTTCTTCAATTGGATGTAGGATTTTCGGATTTCTTCGGCCATGCGGTTGAACTCAAATGCCAGAAACACAATCTCATACGGCGTAAACGCGGATTTTAAAAGCCTGATTTGGCGCGCGTAATTGCCTTTGGAAATCGCGATAATCCCCTTGAAAAGCTGGCGGATGTTGATGTAAAGGTAGTACGTATAAAGCGCGGTTACAAGCATTATAGCAGACGCCGCGGCAAAGCACGCAAGGATGATTTTTATACTGTTCTCGCCAATCGCACGCCGCGTAACCCCTTCGGTTGTGTTCACTATTACTGTAACAGCCGGGTCTTCTTTTTTCAAATAGACAAGCGGCTGGTTTTTTACGTTCCCGAAAATAACCGCTTTATCTGTTTCAAGCTTTTCAGGAAGCAGCGAAAGCGTCTTTTTAAAGGCGTCTTCCGTGTAATTGTGCGACGCAAGCAGGTGTCCGTCGTTCGCGGTTACGTAAATCTGGCGCTTTTCGTCCTGCAATGAGCGAAAAAGCTCGTTGCGAAGCCCTTCGCCTGACTTTGACAGAAAATCGACTTCCGCAGAAACCATGTTCGCAATCAAAACAGCGGATTCGCGAAGCTGAGAGCGCATTGACTGCTGGTTTACGTTGTTTATGATAAACCCGCTTATTGTCATGGGAATCAGCACGGCAAAGAAAAACACGATTCCGATTTGTTCGACGATTTTCAGGCGCTTGAATTTGAACATGGCCTAACTCCCTTGCTTAATACGTTTTACCTGCATGCCCGGCAGGAAGTTTTCGCCGGTTACGACCTTTTGGCCTGTTTCAATCTCGAAATCTTTTCTTGCACGTTTTGCAACAGCGCCGCCTTTTTGTGCACTTCTTTTATTCTCTTTCATGCCTGTTGAATTTTCATTCTCCGCAATCTGTCTGGTCGAAAGCTCTGCCAGTGCCGTAAAAATCAACTCCGCTTCGCTCATATGGTCTCTTAAATTCTGTGATTTAAGGTTTTTTAAGCTCTTGTGCTCCTTTACGCTTAACCCCGTCCATTCCTGATGGATTATATTTGTTAAAATAGCGAATTCCTGATTGCCCTCAACCCCGTTGTCAGCCCAGTAATCCGTAAGTTTATTTCTGGTTTCCTGCCCCGACATCCGCTGCTGTATCCACTTTTCAGAGCGGCCCAACTTTTTGTATGTTTCTCTTGCCCTGTCAATAGCCGTTGAAGGGTCAACCATTTCCTGCATGCGTTCGTAACCGACCCGCGCAAGCCATTGTTTCACAGGTTCAGCCTTCTTGCTTGGAATGGATTGAATTATACGCAATACGGTTTCAGTGTCGGTGCAATCTGTTTCGTATTTTTTGCCGTCCGAAGCCTCTAATTTCAGTTGTACGATTTTATCGTACAACTGACTAAAACCCTCATCTTCTTTGAGTTTCATTTTTAAATCGCTCCAATAACGTCTGGCATTTTTGCTTTCTGTCAAAATCTGTACTATGTCAATAACAGAAAAATACCATTTCTCGCTGCTCTCATTCCATTGAGAGCGCACCGGGCTTTGTTCAAATAGTTTTATTTCATTACTCATACTTTCTCCTTTTTACTGCGCAAACGGAGTCAGCTTGTAGCCGACGTTTGTTACTGTGTGAAGATATTTCGGATTTTTTGTGTCCGGTTCGATTTTGTTGCGCAAGCCGCCCACATGAACCCTTAACATCCGCACGTCTTCATTGCTGTCGTAGCCCCAAACCTCGTCAAGCAAGACAGCCAGCGTCACGGGGTTGTTGAAATGCTGCATCAAACAATACAGAATCTCAAACTCGGTCGGCGTAAGTTTGACTTTTTTGTTTACAATCACAGCCTCAAGGGTTTCGGGTGAAATCGTTATGTCACCGACGTTAAGGATTTCGTCCGAAAGCGAAGCAGGGGTTTCAATTTGGTTTCTGCGCAGAAGCACCCGGATTCGCAGGAGGACTTCCTGAATGTCAAACGGCTTCACAAGATAGTCGTCCGCGCCGCAGTCAAAACCTTCGGTTTTGTCGTCGATTGTGCCTTTTGCGGTTAACATCAGAATCGGAATTGCAAGCTTTGCCTGGCGAATATTTCTGCAAACCTCAAACCCGTTCATTTTAGGCATCATGACATCCAGCAAAATCAGGTCGTAAGTGTTATTCAGCGCTTTATTAAGCCCCTCAAGCCCGTCGCACGCTGTGTCTACAAAATACCCGCTCTCGCGAACGTCGAATTCCAGCAGTTCCCTAATTTCATCATCATCGTCGACAATTAAAATACGTTTCTCGCTCATAGGTAAATTGTAACATGAAATTACCAAATCCTACTACATTAACTTATACCTAAAGGGGATTCTTTTGACCTGAAATATTTTTATAATTACAGCAGGACAAGATTTTGGAGTAAACTAACAATGTTAATGGATTGCTATGATTGCAGCAGGTACAGCCGCCTGGAAATGAAAAATGTGAATAAAGATATTCTCACGTGGCTTGAAGATATTGTTGAAGAAAACAACAGCCATGTTGAACACAAAGAATGGAAAAGCAAATATAACAGCTACGTTGTTTACGATTATGAACCCTTCTGTACTGACGGATTCGAGATTAACCTTGTTATAACTTCATACGACGAATCCTATCTTCACTTTATTAAGTACCTTTATGACGAAAAAATAAGTATGATTGAATATTTGAATCAATGTATTGCTGTATAGGTTGTGTAACGAAATGTAACAACTTAATCATATCATTAAAGATTTAGGGTCGGTGTGTCGTAAACCCATGCATAAGAAAAACTTATGGAAAGGGTATAACATGGGTTTATCAGCAAGCCAGGCACGGTTACTAAGCATAACAGCAAGAATAACAGATAATGAATTGCAGTCACAGTTTATCACAAGCGCAAAAATGAGGCTTGCAGGCCAATCAAGCGATGCAAGCGCTGAATACATGTCTGCCTTGAATTCTACACAGCTTTTGTTCTCATCTTATGACGCGAACGGTGCGAAGACTTACGAAAAACTGACCGCCGGATTCATAATGACTTACGGCCCGCTTAAAAGTCAGTATGGATTAACAAATAATTCAGGTCAGTTAATGGTATCTTCTTTAGATAAAGATAATTATACGAAAAGCACTACTTTAATCGATTTCTTAAAAGCTTACGGTATAGAACCTTCAACTAACCCTAAGTTTAAAGAAATTGCAACAAACTTGTACGGCGAAGATTATGAGAAGTTTCTTATACGGAACTCGGACGGTATACTTCAACGGGGTGCTGATGGTTTACTAACAATAAATGCAAATAACCAAGTTACTACGGCTTTTGAAGCAATAGGCGGCGACGGCTCCTCTTGGGAAGGTATCGGGTCTAAAACCGGTATTATTAATACGGACACAGGTAATATTGACAATCCCAAATGGGCGCTTATTACTGAACCTGAGACGATGACTAAAGATACTTGGAATACATTTGACGAGATGATGCATGGTAAATATTTGGACGACGGGACGCATATAAATGGCTGGTATGATGAGGTTACATTGCCTGCCGGGGTTATAAAAAATGAGGAAACACTTGCTAAGTCAGGTGTATTCGGTTCATTGGTTAAT